>JAYWBY010000446.1:0-11615 GCA_043781115.1 Pseudomonadota bacterium | reverse complement strand
CCGCGGATTTGAGGCGCACGCCGACGCGGAGCCTTATCCAGCGGATCAAGCGGCGCTGACGGCCCCGGTTCGCGATTTGGCTCCGGCAGAGGTAGCGTTGATCGGCGACCTCGTCACCGGCATCCGGAAATTAGGAGCCACGCCCGTCGTATTGATTCCTCCCATCGGCAACGGCAATTTGCTCGAGACCCGGGAGACGCTCAAGGCCTTCGCCGCGCACTTTCCCGACGTTCAGATCATCTCCTATCAATACGGCGGACCTCACCCCGATCTCTACGAGCACCTCGCCGACTGGGAAGATTGGGACCACTTGAGCGTCCAGGGCGCGCGCCGCTTCTCTGAGCTCCTAGCTAAGAATTTCGTCGCGGAGATCTCTGGTCGCGAGGGCGCCAAATGATTTTCTCGGAACTGCGGTTCTTTGCCTTCTTCGCCATCGTCTTCGGCGGCCATTGGTCGCTTCGCACCAATCATTCTCGTAAGCTTTGGCTCATCGCCGCGGGACTGGCGTTCTATGCAGCATGGGACTGGCGCTTTCTTTCGCTGATCCTCTACCAAACGGGCGTCGACTTTGTCGCCGCGCTGAAGATTCAAGGGACTGAGGACCAGAAGCGCCGGAAGTTTTGGCTGCGACTCAGCTTGATCAGCAACCTCGGCCTCCTCGGGGTGTTCAAGTACCTCAACTTCTTCACGGACTCGTTCCAGTCGTTGGCGGGAAACCTCGGCTTTAGCGTCAGCCACGCGACGCTCCATATAGTGCTGCCGGTCGGCATCAGCTTCTATACGTTTCAATCGCTGAGCTACACCCTCGACGTCTATCGCCGGCGAATGCCCGCGGTGCGGAGCGCGCTCGATTTCGGCATGTTCGTCACGTTCTTCCCTCAGTTGGTCGCCGGTCCGATCGTTCGGGCTTACGACTTCCTCGGTCAACTCAGCGAGAAAAAGTCAATCCGCGCGGTCGATTACCGATGGTGCCTGACCCTCTTTTTGACCGGCTTCTTCAAGAAGACGTGCGTTTCCGACAACATCTCACCGTACGTGGATGCTTTCTACCACGCGCCGGCACACTTCGGTACGCTCAGCGCCTGGACGGCTGCGGTCCTTTACGCGCTGCAAATTTACTGCGATTTCTCGGGGTACACCGACATGGCGATCGCCACGGCGGGGCTCCTCGGCTACCGGCTGTGTTCGAACTTCAACGCCCCCTACTTGGCGCTCGACATCACGGACTTCTGGCGACGCTGGCACATGAGCTTGTCGTCTTGGCTACGAGACTACTTGTACATTTCGCTCGGCGGCAATCGCGGCGGCAAGATCTTCACTTACAGAAACTTGATGCTGACAATGGTTCTGGGCGGACTCTGGCACGGGGGTTCCTGGAATTTCGTGCTTTGGGGCTTCATGCACGGTCTCGCTCTGATCGCGCACAAGGTCTGGACGAAAACGGGAATCGACCTTGGCAAGAAGGCCAGTTTGAAACCCGTGGCCTGGGCCCTTACCTCGACCTGGGTCCTGGCCGCGTGGGTGCCTTTCCGCGCCGCAAATTTCCAAGACACGACGACGACACTGAAGCTGCTTGCTGGCGCGGCCCAGGGCGCGGGCGAGTCAATTGTCGTCACCGGGATGTCGACTCTCTGGACCGGCGTCGCGTTGCTCTTCGCGGCACATTGGCGCGCCCACGCCACGCAAGCGGGCGAGACGCTTTGGCGCCGCGTTCGACCGACGACTTACGCCTTTCTGTACGGCTTCGCGTGGAGCGTCACCTTGGCGCTCAAGTCGACCAATTACCAACCGTTCATCTACTTTCAATTCTAGATGACGACCTAAAGGGGGTCACCGCGGATCGACGAGCCAGGGCGCGGCTTTCAAGACGTAGCCGGCAACGACGTGCGCGGCGAAGAAGTAGACGAAGACGCCGGCCAGGACTTTGGTCGAAAAAAAGTGAATGCGGCGCTCGAGCAGAAGCCCGGCAACGACGAAGTGCAGCAGGATGGTCAACGACACCAGCGTCGACATGGTTCTTACTCCGCGTGGACGATGTCGCCCCGCTCCAAGGCAAAGCGGTCCAAACCGTTCTTGCCGCTCAACAGTTTGAAATAAGTGGTCGCGTAGCGTTGAATCGCGCCAGTCGGCGTCTGCCTGAGCAGGACGATGCGGCCCGAGGCATAGCGCGTCAGACCGCCTGCCACCGCGACGCCTTGTAACAAGGTCGTCTTACTCTGCAGCGTCACCGCTCCCGGATGCATGACTTCTCCGGAGAAAAATACCTGGTAGCTGTCTCGTCCGACGACCGTGACCGTGACGATGGGATTCTTCACATACGGTTTGAAACCCCTTTGAAGCCGATCCGTCAGTTGCGCCGAGGTCGAACCGGCGGCTTGCACGAAGCCTACGAGAGGTAAGCTCAACGCGCCGGTGGGGGAAACGACGTACGTTCCCGTCAGGTTGTCCTGTCCGAAGACCTTGACCGCGACTTGATCGTTAATGCTGATGACATAGTCGCCGACTCTGTTGAAGGTATTGCCGGCCATCGCCAGACTGAGGTCCTCGGCCGGAATAGCGGGGGCGCACCCCCACGCGAGGGCCACAACCAACGCTGCCGCTTTCAGTTCACGGAACGACACGAGCCCCTCCCAACCGAGCGCTGCTTTGCCCGTAGTACCGGACGCCCATGCCGATCACCAGGCCAAGCAGTGCCGTCAAACGAAAGAAGATGAAGCCAAGATCTGCGTACGCATACACCAGCCAGCGAATGATCATGCCAAAGCCGACGAAGGCGAGCAGCGCCAGCCGAGGGTCGCGGGTCGTCTTACCAAGTCGAACAAGGACCGCGATGCCGAAGGCCATCAAAGTCCCGAGCGCCGCCATCCCCAAAGGTCCGGCATTGCACCAAATCCACAGGACGTTGTTGTGCGGCAGGACGTCGTAAAGGGCATAAACCGATGATATGTCGGTTAACTCGATGACCATCTTCAAACGATGGCCGAACCCCTGGCCAAGGATCGGTCGATCCATGATGCCGCTGTAGTGATTGAAGTTCTCGACGTCGCGGTAGTCGATCTCGCCTTCGTCCTTGTGGATCAGACTGGCGGCAAGGCGCGCGGGAGTCCCGATCAAGCCGTCGACGTTCCAAGTGGCCGCGATGAAAAGCGTCAAGGCCAAAGCCAAGGCCGCGGCCGCGCGGACGTACCACGAACGCATTTTGCGGTAGTAAACCACCGGTACGAATACCAAGGTCAGGAAAACGCCGATGAAAGACGCCCTCCTTTCGTTCAAGAGATAGGGAAAAAAGAGGATTACGCCGAGTCCGAGCGCCAGCGCGTCGTGCCAGACATGCCGCCGCCGGTGATCCCAAACCAATCCGACGACGAGCATCGCGATAACTAGGTGCTCCGAAGTCAAATGCTCGATCAAATATTCGCGTCGCCCCATCACCCCGCCATATACGACAAAGAAGGCCCACCAGCCTTGCACGGCCTTCACTAGGGTGCCGACGAGCACCACTTTGAACAGCGTCTCGACATCCGCCGCGTCCTCGCAAGCAACGTAGCCGAGATAAATCCAGAGCCCCATGATGGGCAGGGTGCGGATTTGAGTCATCGCGATGCGCAAACTTCCGCTGGTCGCCTGACCGTAAAAGACCGCGAAGGTTGCCGCTAACGGGATCAGGGCGGCGAGCAGGATTAGAACGCGAAAGTGCTCGTTCCGGAGGAAGTTCTCGACTTCGGACCGACCTTTGACGAAGGCGCAGCCAACCCCAAGGACCACGCTCAGGAATTCGAACGGTGTCAGGTGCAGCCCCGGCAAAGGCATTAGTGCCGAGAAGTTGTCGAAAAGCAGCGGCCCAAGTCGTTCCGTCACGGGGTCCCACTCATTGAACGGGTAAGACTTCTCGTCGAGGACGATGGCGAAGAAAAGCACCGCTGCCACGAGAGTAAAGCCGCGAACGCGCACGAGGTGCGGCAACGCGAAGACCGAGACCAATACGACCAAAGGAAAGCAGACGGACGGCAAGTCGTTCGGATGCGCTAGCCACTGGGCGCTGCACAGCGCGGCCGCTAAGAGAGCGGCCATCGCTAGAGAAATGTCGCGCCAAAGCGTCATGGAGTTCACGTTCCGATGAGAATCAAGCCACGGACCTTGCCCCGCCCAAAGAGCGCCTCGCTGCGTCCCAGATCACCGAACGTCGTGTGAGCGCCGTCGGCCGCGACGAAACAATCGGTCGCCGCGTCGATCAAAGCCGCGTTGTCGATGACCTGGCGAACGTCGTGCCCGCGCACGTAGATGCGGGAGTAAGATTTCGACAAATTGGCGAAGAGCTTGGCGAGCACTTCCGGCCGATACGCTCGGGGAGCCTCCGAGGCGTGGGCGGCGGCTGGCAAGAGGTCGAAGGCCCGTTCCGGTGAGCGCGGCAAACGCACGTCCTTCCAAGCCACGCGCCCGCCGAGAAAGGCTGCAAAATCGCCGACGGTGGCTAAGCGTTCGTCCGCGGGCAACACCGGGTCGCGGTGGTCGCAATCAATCAAAAGCACGTTGCCCGGTGTCTCCGACGCCGCGACGTTCAAAAAATTCTGGAAGAACGGTCCTGAACGGTCGTCGCTGCCGGCGTTCACCAAAAAGATGACGTTGCCGTGGGCCCGGCGCCGAATTTCGAGCTCCAACCGCCAGTACGCCAGGAGCACTTCCGACGCCGGATTCTTGTGTTCACTTTTGGAAGCCGAGCTTTCGCGGAGGATTCCCGCGAGCTGAGGCGAAATCGACGGATAACGACGAAGGCCAGCCCTCGAAAGCTCGGTGACGACTGGCAGTGGACTTCTCGCGGCAACGCGCCAGCGGTCGCGCGCCAAGGGACAGCGCAGTTCCCGGAGGAAACCGGCGGCGCCTAGTACTAAAACGCCGATCGCGCTTAGCGCCAACGCCGAGCTTTTGCGATTCGCTGACGTCGGTAGCTCGTCATAAGTCGCGGGCACCGACACCCTGAGGCGAGTCCTGAGGTCGGCTTGATCGATCTGCTTGGAGAGGCGGGACTGTTCGAGGCTCAACTCACTGACTCGGTCCGCTAAGTTAGGTAGAAACGTGCCCCGCCGGTTTACCGGCCCAATGGCGCTCCCCTCGCCCGTCGACACCTTGAAGCCACTCTTCCGCTCCTGCTCCCTAATTTCGTCGAGGCGATGCCGAAGTTGTGCGAGGCGGCCACGCAATCCTTGGTCACTGTCCCCTTTGCTCAAAGCACTCAATTCGTCTTGTTTGGCGATGACTTCCGGGTGAGAAGGCTGCAGCTTGGTCGCGAGTCGCGCTAAGTCCGCTTCCAACGAGGCGCGGACGGCCGCTGAGCGGCCCTTTTCTTGGTCGAGCTGCATCTTCAGCGCTTGGATCTTGTCCAAGACTTCGCCTTCGAGGTCCTTCAGGCGTTGTTCGCTGGCATTAGCTGTGCTGGTCGATTTGCCTTCGTCGGCGCGTTTGGCGGCCTCAGACTTCGACGCCGTTTCGTCGGCCGCCGTCACGTCGCGGAGAAAACCGGCATAGAGGCTGCGCTGGCGCTCGAAGTTCTCCGCCTCGAAGCGCAGCTCGCTCTGAATGAAGAGTTCCATCGCGGTTTCCGCCAGCCGGCGCGCCAGCAGAGGGTCCTCGTCGCTCGCGTAGACGGCAACCATGTTCTTCTTGTCGTCTCCCGACCCGGAAATTTTGCCGCGCAGGTATTCGGCCATGTACGACTTGTTGCGCAGGTCGTCAGGAAGTTCCTTGGCTTTCGGCGTCGCCCACGGCACCATCGCCGCCGGCAAGACTTGGCGGATCAGGTGGACGACGGCGCTTTCGTCCGTACGCCCATGGGTCAAGCCAACTTCCTTGGCTACCTGCCAGAGAAACTCGACGTCGCCGAGATGAGTTTTGAAAGAGTCGGCGACTTGCGGAAAGCGCGGATAGTACGGGTACCTGGGGATGGCCTCGGCGCTGTCCCGGTTGTCATAGACGGCGGCGGAGTACGAGGAATAGATGTTCTTTTGCGCCAAAACGACTAGGACGCCGAGCGGCGCCATGACGCCGGCGAGCGGCAACAAAAAGGGCAGCTGCCGCTTCATCGCTTTGGCGAAGTACGAAGCGTCGGGCAAAATGGCGCGGGGATTTTCGACGTCTTCGCCTGGCCGGGAACCGGCAGGCGAATGCAGATCGCTCATGGCGGGGGAACCTCTGCTTATATTGTAAGGGAAGCGGGAGGTTCTAGGAAAACGGGCAGACCTTGCCTAAGATCGCGGGCAGCCCTAGGCAAATTCGCCGAGGGCAGTCAGCGCCTCTTCCAGACCGTCGCGAGGGCCTGAATGTATTGATACTTGCGACGATGTTCCCGGATAACCAACGGCATGTCGCGCCGTTCGAGCAGCTCGAATTGATCGCTCAAAGCGTCGACTAGCGCGGCTTCGGACCATCGGGGTTGGCCTTCGTCGTCGACCGTCCCGCCGAGCCACACGTCGCGCGGCGCGTACTTTTCCATCCAGGTAAAGGGAGTCGTGATCACCAGGAGGCCGCCGCGCCGCACGACTCCCCGAGGACCGCTCAAACGAGATAGCAACGCGTGGGGACTCGGCAAGCGACAAAGCACGTTGGCGATCAACACTGCGTCAAAATCGACGAACTCGGCCGGCAAGGAGCAGGCGTCGGCGCGCCGGAAGCTCGCGCGTCTGCGCTCCTCGGCCGAAACCTCGAAGACGACCTCGGTGAAGATGTCCCCTTCTTCTCGGTAGCGGAGGCTCACCACCCCGGACTCTTGGACCATTCGTGCCGCGGTGATGAAACTGGCGCTCAAGTCGATTCCCAAGACGTCGTCGAAACGCTTCGCCAAGGCGAAGGTCGACCCGCCGACGGCGCAACCGATGTCGAGGACGCGGCCACCTTGGATCGCGAGGCGATCGGCCTGGGCAATGACGAGCTCGGCGCAGCGACGTGGGAATTCCGTCGCCTCTCGCGGTCCGCCTTCGAACGGCATCTGTAACGCCGCCGGGCCGAAATGCAGCATTTTGTATTCGTTTAGGATGTCGTCCGTTTCGTAAACGTTGCGCGTCGCCGCGTCCTCGCCTAGATGAACGGCCGCGCCATTGCCCGCGCCCGAGTCAAAGGCCAGGCGAAAGCCGGCGTGCTGATGAAAATGCCGGCGGAAATGAAAGCGAGCCCAGGGCGTGGCCTCGTCGCCCGTGCTGATGAAGGAGCCCCCGAGGATCATCTGATGGGCGCCGTCGAAGCAGGGTGTCGAGAAGTCGTCGTAAAGCCGATCGATCTTGAAGCCCTCGAGCGGGTGGAAGTGATCCTCGCACCACTGCCAAACGTTGCCGAAGACGTCGTGGACCGCGGTTCCACCCTCGCCGCCGAGCCGCACCGGAGCTTCCGAGCCGGCCTTTAGCTCGAAGTTGACAGTGCCCGAGGCGCGCTGGCGCAGCGAATGATGCTCGGCCTCGCTCACCATGCGGTAGCTCGCCTTGACGCCGTCCTTTTCGCTACGCCACCTGCAAAACGCCTGGGCTTCGTGGAAGTTGACTACCGCCGGCCAGTCCCATTGCATCGGGACGACTTCGAAGACGCAACGCAAGTCATAGCGATGCGACCCCGCGGGCCCGTCCGTCACCCAGTAAGTCGGCCGCTTGGCGTTGCGGAACGTTCGCCATTTCCAACCTTCAGCGGACCAATAGCGTTCGTCGGAATACCCGCCGTCCGCAACGAAGGCGAAGAACTCACCGTTGCAGATCAGCGTCCTAGTCGCAGAAAACTCACCGACGTTGACGGCACGGCGGCCATATTCGTTGTCCCAGCCGAAGGTCGCAGCTTCCGTCGGCTTGCCGATGACTTGGGCTCCGCCCGCGAACCGGGCGAACTCGGCGGGCAGGTAATCCGTTCCCGCCTCTGGTCGAGGCGCCGAGGGCCGCGCCACCGACTCGTGGGGAGCCGGAAAAAAGGGCGACCGCTGCACCAAATCAGCAGGGAGCTCGCGGATCAAAACGGAGGACGTTTCGAGGTGGATGCGCTCATGCTCGAAGCCCATGAAGAGCGCCCAAAGCGGGTCGTCGCGGGTGATCATCGGATGGCCGGCATCAAGTCCCGGGTGCTCGGCGATGATCCGCCGCACGATCTCATAAACTTTGCGCCGGTAGGCCTGAACCTGGTCGAGCGGCGGCCAAACCATCTCGTTCTTGGACATATCGTCCCAGGACATCTCGTCGACACCTGTTTCGAACAAGCTTTCGAACTCAGCGTCCACAGGATCCGTGAGAATTTCGGCGATTCTCAGTTTATTGACATAAAGAACCGCCGGATGGGCATAGTAAAAAATCAACGGGTGCCGAAGCTCGTGGGCTGGCGGCCGATAGAACCCTTCCTCACTTTTCAGCCCGGCGAAGAGCGTATCGGTAAGGGTCCAGGTGTTATCGAAGTAGGCAGCGGCCTCTAGACGCGATACCGTCCTCAAATCAGGAATCGGCAAGGATCTCATGACGCCCGAAGGAGCCTGCCCTGTCCACCAACTGGCCGGTCTCGGCGAGCTCAAATCTAGCCGGCTCTGGCCGAGATTCTTTTTCCAAATCTCAGAAAACATAAACTCCCTGGCACGACGGATGCATCAAGATACTCGAAAGAAGGAGGTAAGAAATGAAAATCCTAATTAGCCTTTTATCTTGCGCGGCTTTCGGGCTTGCCACCCCCGTATTCGCCGAAGAGGGCCAAGAATCGACGGGCGGAAGCGACATCCAAGACGTCGACTACGTTGCCGCCGAGTTGACCGCGAGCGGCTCCAGCGAACAGCCTCGCGACCTGACCTCCGAGCAGCGCGACATCCTGTTCGACAAGGTCGACGAGCTTCAAGATCAGATCAGCGACATGCAAGACCAGCTCGACTATCTTTCCGACCTCTTGACCCAAGGCCATGTGACGATCAAAGCCGTCGCCCCTGCCCCAGACGACGCCCCGTCGGCGGATGACCGCACGACGGACGAGGACCAGGACACGGTTGCGAGCAATCTAGAAGCCGAGTGATCCGCCGAATTACTGGACGATGATCGGCAACTTTACGATTTGAATGTTGGCCGAGCCTTCTTTCAGATAGAGCGTGATCCAATGAGTCTGACCGCGCAGCGCCGTCGGAATCGTGTAGCCGAAGTCGGCGCGGTACGGCGAGCTGCCAGGACCCCATTCATTCGGTCCGACGCTGACCGTGCTGCCATCCGAGCTGGTGATGCGCGGATCGCTGACGCCGAGCTTGCCGAACTGGAAGATCGCGCTGCGCGTACCCGTGAAGCTGAATTGAGCGGGAATGCGGAGCGTTGTCCCAGCGTTGACCCGGATTGGCAGGGCCACGACTTCGCCGCAGCGCGGCAAACAGAGGTCGAGCTTGCCGTCGCGAGCGACCGGAACCGCGACGGAGGCCGTCAGGGTCAGAGGACCGGCGCCGGCGACGCCGCTGGCGTCGGCCGAAAAGATCGCGGGGACGTTGCCGCCGGCGTAAACTGTCGCGGTGACCGGTACTGAAACTTCGATCGACGCTTGCGGCGCCAAAGCGGGTACCGCGACCGACGTCGCGGTCGACGTCAGAGGATCACCTTGAACGACGAGCGGCAGCGTCGCGGCGCTGAGCGGCAGGCTCGTATTGTTGCGCCATTTCAAGATGGCGCTGCCGGCGGTGCCGACGACCAGCGGACCCGCGAAGCGGACGCTTTGGAGTTCGAGCGGCAGGCGAATGCCGTGCTCGAACGAGGCTTCGTCGATGACGGTGATGGCATTGCCGACGACCGATTCGAGCTTCGCCGTGAATTTCACCGAACCTCCGGTCAGGGCTCCGACCTTGCCGGTCAAAACGCCGGTCAATGTCGTCGTCGTATCCGCTTCCAAGACCGGAAGCTGACGGAGCAGAATCGAAAACTCGCCGCCCGTGATGCTCTCGAGACGCAGTCTCAGAGTTGCGGCCGGAGACGCCTTGAGGCCGTAGTTGTCGATGACGACTTTGACTTTGATCGCTTCGCCGGGAGTCAAGACCGTATCAGCGACGGCGTCGGCCAAATCCACTTGGCGGAGGATCGTCAAGAATCCGGTGGCGCGGAACGCGTCGAAGGCTAGGCGGCCGGCCTGGGTCGCGGCGGCGCGGGCCGAGGCCAAGGCAGCGTTGAAGCCAGCAACCTTGCCCGCGTCACCGGCGCCAATGCGCGCGGCGGCGAGGTACACGTCCGGATATGAGGCGGAACGAGCCTGGTTGTAGGCCGACGTCGCCGCCGGGTCGAACGAAGTCCGGTAAGAGTTTTGATAAGCGGTTTGATAGAGACCGCCGAAGCCGCCGACATAAGCCGATTGGTAGCTCGACTCGCACGCTTGGGTGAAAATCGGCAGCGGTTGACCGCCGCAAGCAGGAGCGTAGTAACGACGATCGGCGCCAGGAGTCGGAACAGTCGGACGATCGGCTGACGGCACACTTGCCGTCGGCTCGGTTTTCGGAGTGGCCATCGGCGAAGCGACGGAGCCGATCGGTTGGCTGCGCGGATCCAGCAACGGACCGTCGCCGGCCGGATGGTCCGGCAACTCGGTGCTGATGTCATAGGTAGCCGCATTGGTCGGATGCGCCGCGAGCACTTCGTTCAAGCGGGCATTGTAGCCTTGCGGATAGTCTTCGGCGTGGGCTTTGTCTTGCGCGAGGGTCGTGCCAGCGGTGACGCCCGATTGGTACGCGACCGTCAGGCGGTCGTCCGTCGTGCCGGAAGTCAGACCGTGGTTGTAACCTTGGACGCGGCTCAAATCCTGGCCAGCGGCTTGACCGGCTGTTTGGCCGGTCGTCGTGCCGGAGGCTTGTCCAGCGGCGCCGCCCAGCGGTCCGGCGCGTTCGCCGGCTTCGCGGCCACCGTCGCGTTGGCCATCGCTTTGGCCTTTGCCCGAGGCGGCGGAATAGGCTTGGTTGTAGGTGCTCAAGACTTCTTGGTAATAGGCCCACGCGGCGCGTTCGTCTTGAAAGGCAGCGTCGCGAACCCGCTCGGCGGCGTCGACGTTGGTTTGCGCGCGGTCGCGCGCCGAGCGCGCATCAGCTAGGTCGTTTTGCGCTCTTTGCAGATCGAGGTTCAAGCGGTCTTCGGCGAACTCGAGGTCGCTGATGTTGGCTTGAACGTCGGCGATCTCCCGGCGCAAGCGGTCGAGGTTCGCGTCGATGTTTTGGATCTCGGACCAGTAGTTGGTGACTTGGTTGTGGAGGTCCGCGACTTGCGAGTCGTAGTTGCGTACGTCTTGGCGCTTCCGGTCGATCTCTTGGTTCATCTGGTCGCGGTCGCGACGAAGTTGCGCTAGCTCCGGCGAGTCGTCTTGGTCGCAGCTGCTGAGGTCGCAGGCGTCGTGGACCGCGAGACAGGCGGCTTTCGCGTCGCTGGCGGCGGAGTCGCGGTCCCGGCCCGAAGCTCGGTGGCCGCCCGAATGCTCCTCGAAACCGTGGTCGACGTAAATGCAGGTCCAGGGTTCGTTCGACCCGCCGCTTTCGAGGTCGCGGATCCGGCGTTCGACCTGCTCGAGGGCGCGCTGCTCGTCTTCGAGATCGCGCTCGGCATCGTCACGCTGGCCTTGGGTCCGGTCGATCTGTTGGTTCAGCGAGTCGATCCGCCGCACGATGT
>JAYWBY010000445.1:0-4294 GCA_043781115.1 Pseudomonadota bacterium | reverse complement strand
GTCGAGGAGTTCGTCGCCCAAGTGACCTGCGCCGTGACGTCGTCTTTGCTGTCGTCCGAAAAGGTCGCCTTTGCCGTAAACTGGGTAGCCGCTGCGCCGCAGTCTACAGCTCCTTGTGGGCCGTTCACCTCTAGGCTAAGGACTTCGGCGGCGACGACCTCCAAGGGCGCGTCGACCGTCGCGCCGCCGAATGACGCCGCGATGACCAGGTGGCCGACGCTCCAGGCCGAGGCTACTCCGGCGGTCGTCAAATCGTTGGAAATCGTCACCAAATACGGGTTGGACGACGTCCAGATCGCCGTGTTCGTGACGTCCAAAGTCGACCCGTCGGCTCGGCGACCGATCAGTTTCAGGCCCTTCTCGATCCCCAGGGGCAGGGGTTTTTCGGCGTTTTCGATCGAGAGCGAGGCGAACTGTTCGGTCGAGACTTCCACGACCTTGCTGCCGACGACGCCGCCGAAGGCCGCGAACACGGTCGAAAAACCGCCGGTCGCCGCATAGACCATGCCTTTTAAACCTAGAGTGTCATTTGCCGTGACGACTTGAGGATTCGCCGAGCGCCACGATACCGACTGGGTAATGTCGCGTGACGTCTCGTTTTTGAAATGACCGATCGCGACGAACTGCTCCGAGACACCGGCATTCAGGACGCTGGTCGCGGATTGGACCTCGATGGAATTCAAGGGCAACAACTGCGACTGGATCGGTACCGTCACTGATAGGGTGCCGAAGGCGGCGCTGACAGCGAAATCTCCAGGAACCTTGACTTGGAAGGTGCCGCGAGGACCCGCGATCAGCGGTTCGGCGATCAGCGCGTTGTTACTGGTCCAAACGGTTTCGTCCGTGACGTTCTGCGTCGTCCCATTCGAAAAGACGATCTCGGCCGTAAATCTCTGCGCCGATCCTGCGACGACCGACCTCGGCGTGACCTGGATTTCAATGACTTCGGCCTCGGTGGCTTCGATCATCTTGTCGGCGGTGAGGTCTCCATATTGGGCGAGTACCTTGAATTTTCCGGCCTTGACCGCCTCGATAGTGCCGGTGAGAGGGTTTTTCACCAGCGCAACATCGGCAGCGTCGACAGTCCAAGTCGTCAGAGACGTGACAATCGCTTTGCTCCCGTCCTCCTCGATTGCAAGCGAGCGACATTTTTGCTCCGTGGCAACGACCATTTCGGTTTTGCAGACGATTTCGAGCGCCAAGCTCGACTTTTTCGGTGCCGCATTATCTGCACTGGTCTGATCCGGCTCGTCGACCGCCGGCTGCTCGATGGGGGGTGAGGCCGGAAAAAAGTTATTGAGGTTCCGGGTTGCGACCGCAGAGTCGGGCGATTCGTCCTTTTTGTCTTTGCAGGCGGCCAGAGGCTCGCTGGCGAGAAGCACCGCCAGGAACGTCAGGAGCCGGGCTTTCGAAAAAGTCTTCATGCCAATCTGCCGTATTCGTTAAGAGACTTGAAACTCAGGGTTGCCAGATGAAGATCGGATAACCGTCGGTTGCCGGCATTTTCCAAACGTTGACGAAGTCGAAGTTGGTGAAGGTCGCGGCGTTCTTCATTTCCGCGTTGGTCTTGCCCGTGCCGTGAACGCTAGCCGTCAGGCCGGTGCCGTCCTTGTCGAAATAGGTGTTGGTCGAGATCGTGTTGTTGCTCGATTTGCCGTACGTCACATCGTAACGGACGCCGCCCATGAAGCCGCCTTTGGCGCCCGCGGCAGTCACCTTACCTGCGGCGAAACTGCGCGTGATGACGTCGGAGGAGTAGCCAGCAAAGCCGCCGACGATGTCGTTGCCTGTGACGTCGCCGAGGCTATAATTGTTCAAATATTCTGTAAAATAGTTGTAGTAGCTGTACCCCAGAAAGCCACCCACGTAGGTGTCGCCCTTGACATTGCCCGTCGCATAGTTGCTTGCGAGTGTGAGGTTTTGATAGTGCATGTATCCGAGGAAGCCGCCGGTATAGCTCGTGCCCTCGACGTTGCCGGTAGCGTAATTTCGAGTGATCAAGGTTGGGCCGGTGGCGGCGTACGCTTGGATGTCACCGATGAAGCCGCCGGCGGAGGTCCCAGTCGCCTTCACGTCGCCGGTCGCATGGGAGTCGGTAATACTTTCCGCTCCGGCAGGCTGGGGGACGTGCGCCGCTAAGGTGCCGATAAATCCGCCTGCACTAGTCGAAGCGGTGACCTTGCTTGAGGAATAGCAGCGAGAAACCTTGCCTCCGACCGACATGTATAAGTATCCCGCGAATCCGCCCACGTTCGAGTTCCCGGAGACTTCGCCCGTCGCGTAGGAGTCTTCGAGCAAATCGGTCGGTAAGTAAATTTGACCGAATAAGCCCCCGATGTAACTTCCCGTGCCCGTGACTTTGCCGTTCGCAAAGCTCCGTTTGACTTTTGAGTTGTTATCGTAACCGACGAGACCGCCGACCGTGGAGGTGCCAGTTACCGTGCCTTTGGCGTAGGAGTCCTTGATCTCGCCGCTAGTGGTGTTTCCAACCATTCCCCCCACAGAGCTAGTGCCAATCATGGCTACTTCCGCGTAACTGGTGTCGATGATGCTGTTATTCAGCGTGCCGACGAGGCCCCCGGTGGCACTGCTCGACGACGTGATTTTGCCTTTGGCGTGGGACCGGGTGACACGTCCGCTCGACTCAAGATATCCGACCAAGCCTCCGACGGAGGTGGCGGTAGTTACCAGCTCGACGTCGGCCGAAGAGTCTTCGAAAGCGCCATAGTAGGCCATGCCGGCGAGGCCACCGACATAAAACCCGCCGGAAATCGTGCCTTTCATGTAGGCGTTCGTGAGAACAACGCCATTGCCGTGGTAAGCGTAAATGCCGCCGACAAAACCACTGCCTGGATCCGTGCACGTCACCGTGCCGTTGAATGTCGCTTTGTCGAGCGTAGACTGATAGGGCGGAACGAATTGGCCAAAGAGGCCGCCCACCATGCAATAGCTGGCAAATGCCGCCCCGCCGGCCGCCGTCACCGTGCCGGAGGCTGAGACGTCGCTCTGGATGTTGTACTTTTGCCCCGATATCCCTCCGACGTATCGATTGCCAGAGACGGTGCCGTTGAAGTAGCCGCCGAATAACTTGGCACTGAGGTAGCCAACGAGGCCTCCGACGTTCTCCGAGCCCTGGACGGTGCCCGTCGCGAACAAGTTCTCGTGCGTGCCGGCTGAAGTGGAGATGTACCCTGAAATCGCGCCAACATCGTCTTTGCCAGAGATGTTGACGTTGACCATGCCAAAATTTTTGATGGTGTAGCCATCAGCCAGGAATTTGAATAAGCCGACCCCGCTGACCCCTGGAGGAGCCGCGTACGTCCAGTTGGCGACGACGTGATTGCGCCCATCGAAATTGATGTAGGCGTATTCATTTACATGCGTTTGGATGGGCGGAAAGTTGTTCAAGTTGTACGCTGCCAGATCGATGTTTTCGCCGAGGGCGAAAGACATGCCGTGGCCGAGCGTGCGAATCAAATTGAGCTGCGTGTCGTTGCAAATCACGAAAGGATCGCCCGAAGATCCGTTGCCTGCCGCGAAGGGCGGACTCGGACTCGGAGGCCAGCTCGCGGGGTTGCCGCAGATGTTCGAGCAGGACCCCTCCACGCAATAGGAGTAGGCATTTGGCAGGGTCACCTGCGAGTCGTCGCTGTTGGCGACGCGAACGCCGACCGTTGACGCGGCGTGGCTCGGGGCTTCCTTGCAGTAGATGAGTTCCTTCGTTAAGAATTCGACTTGCGCGCAAGGCGTCGTGTCAAACTTGATTGTCGAGCTGGCGTGGAACCCGGTGCCTTTGACGATGACGAGATTGCCGCCGCCCGTCTTGCCTTCGTCGGAAGCGACGCTGGTGATCGTTATAAGGTTCTGCGAGTACACGGAGAGATTCGCCGAGGCAACGTTTTGCGCGCTGTCTTGCACGGTAATGAGGTAGTTGACGTAACCGTCGACGTTCGGCAGTCCCTTCAAGGATCCGAGGGTCACGGCGCCGTAGGCCGAAAGAATGGGCGAAAGGTTGCTCGCGGGCACCTGAGGCGTGGCGGAGTATGTGCGGCGGATTTTAACGAGCAGAGCGGAGTTGGCGTCCAGATTGTCAGTGTAGGTGAAGTTGAGGCTCCACAGCTTGTCGTCCGGGAGTTTGGTGGTGGTGAACGTCAGGATCTGCGGCGGAATCAGGTCGGGCGTGTCGATGTACAGCTGGGTGCCGTCGCAGGTCCGGTTGAGCGAGGCGTCGACGGCGCAAACCGTATAGAAGTACCGCTTGCCGCTTTCGTAGTCTTTGCTGTCGCGGTAGAGC
>JAYWBY010000444.1:0-4297 GCA_043781115.1 Pseudomonadota bacterium | reverse complement strand
TCGCTTCGCCGGCGAATGCTGGCGAGATCACTGCTTCAACATCCGTTCACCATTGTTGTCCGGGGTACTACTCGGCGACCTACGCCGATTTGAAATTCCACTACACCAACAGGGATCTGCCGTGGGGTACGACGGTGTTGATCAAGTACGGCTTTAAGTCGCGCTACGGCTCCGACGCCCACGTCATTAGCGAGTGGAAGGATCAGAGCTCCGTCCAAGCGCTCGCGTCGGCGCCTTTCACCTGGGACGCCTCGGTGAACGACAAATTCATCTACGGCCGCGGCGGCGAGCAAGAGTCGCACGTTCAATTCGTCGTGCAAATCGTCCTACCGGATGGCAGCGTGATCTACGACAAAGGCTCTGACTCGACTTGGGGTTTCTGGGAAGGCTACCTCTTCCCGATCAGCGAGCCCGACGCAGCAGGGTTCGCGCCGCTCTATTTGGACCGTATTGTCCGTTGGTGATTGGCTAGACCCGCTCTAGGCGAATCGCCTTCTCGGGACAAGCTGTGACGCAGAGACCACAAGCGTGGCAGCTCTCCGGACGAGCGACGTGCGCGACCGTGCCCCCGTGGGCACGGCTTTTCAATTTCCCGAAAAAGCCGAGCGCGGAAAAATCCTCGGGCTTGATCCGGCCGATGACGAAGACGTCGTACGGACAAACGTCGACGCAGGCGCGCTTGCCTTCGCAGCGGCTGAGGTCGACCTGCGGTCGCAATTTGCCGGGACTTTCCGCGCAATCTGTCGTCGTCATTGCCTCGTCGTCGTGCAAATTAACTTAATGATATTATTAATCTAAGACCAAATTGTTGCAAATTCTAAAGCCCCGATCCGAAAAAACCGATCAGAACCCATGACTTGGCGACCAAAAAGGTCTTGGGTAATCCTACTCTTCGTCGGTTTCACGACCGCAAAGTGCTCCAGCGCTGCTTTCGACGGCATCGTCGCGGCGGATGCCAAGTCTGACGGCAAGTCAGAACACAAGTCAGAGAAAAACGGTTCGGGCGACAAGTCGAAACCTAATGACGCCACGACCCCACCAGCCGGTCCCGGCGATAAATCTTCGAAACCAGACGACGGCGGCGTCGACGACCCCATCTGGATCAACGGCAGCTTCTTGACCTGTGCTTGGAACAACGCCGGAGCCAAAGACTCGGTTGCGGCTTCGTGCAGCTTGACCTCGACTGCGGGCGCGATCAATACGACCACCCTTCACTGGGAAATCGTCGATATGAAAGGCAACGTCCTCGCTGAGAATGCGAGGATCTCGCCAGAAGCAGGCGACAAAGTCGAAGTCGTCATGAGCGGGACGGATTTCACCAAAATGGGACTTCAAGCGTCCACCGGCGCTACGGCCATCTTCGCGCGCGCCAGTTTCAAAAAGCTTCTACCGGGTCTCAAAGACACCGACACGCTTGCGCTATGCTTCGGCCAAGGCATTCCGTCGGCGAAGTGCATGAACGCAGCGGCCTCGGGCGAAGAGGCAGTAAGAGCATCGCGCCCGCCCGTTCCGTCGGACGGTACCGGCACTAATACGGGAGGCGGCACTGGCAGCTCCTTCATCGGGGGCGCCTCTTCGGTAGACGGCGGCACTGAAGCCTGTCAATACGGGATGTCGTGGAGCGACTCCTGCTGGCGCCGCTCCGAGCCCGGTGAGTCTTGCGAGATGACTTGCAGCACTCACGGAGGCAACAACGCCGGCACGGTCAGCATGCTTACCAACCTTTGCCAGCTGGTCTCGGGCTTCCTCGGCGACAACGACAAGCCTTGGAGCGGCGAGTACGCCGATTGCAGTAAAGGCGTCGGCTGTTACGCCGACGCCCAGAAACGTTACATGTGCACGAACGGCAACATCACTTTGCAAGCGACCACCAAGACCCGCCGCTTCTGCTCCTGCGTCAGATAGCGGCGAGGGTGACGCTCGGCGTCAGAGGTGGCCGGCGGTGTGGAGATCGGATTCGGTCTTCTTTGCCAAGGCGTGGAGTTTTTCCAAGTTGGCTTTGACCGTCGTTAGGGCCGCGCCTTGCAGCGACGCGTCCGGCGTGGCGTTGTAAAGGTACTTGTACGCGGCGTCGATCTTGGCGAGCGTTCCGGCGCGCGTCGAGGACGGAAGTTGAGCGTTCAGTTTTTTGATCTTTAGCGCGTTCTCCAGCGCGCCGCCCATCGACGAAATGAAGACGTCGTCGGTGATGGCCACAGCCTTTTGGGTCAGCACTTTGGTGCCGTCTTGCAGGCCGTTGATCGCCGATTGAACCGCATCGCCCCAGTCGCCTTGGCTACAGTCGAAGTAAGTCCAGATGTCTTCGTCGGTGCAGAAGGCCAGGTGACCAGCCGGCTCTTGGCCGTAGTAACCCCAGCGGATCGCCGCGACGTCGTAGCTTCCCGGACCCTTGTAGTGGTCGCGGTCGCTGCGCGGGGCGTAGTCCATGACCGAAGCCGATTCGCCGTTTTCCAGCGCGGTCGTGCCGCGGAAGTTGTGGCGGAGGCCGAGAACGTGACCCGTTTCATGGGCAATCGTCTCTTGGTAGTAGCCCTGCATGTAGTCGTCGTAGTTTTTCGACAGGTCGGTGATGAACGGGATGACCGGCGCTTCGCCAGCGGCATGGTTGAAGTGCATGCTGCCGATGGTGCCGTTGAAGCCGTTCTGAGTGCCCGCCGCGCCGCCGATTTGTTGCGAGAACTTGACGACGCCTTTGTACATGTTGAGTACGGTCGAGCCGTTGATGTAGAGGTCGCCGCCCATGACGAGGCCGGTGTCGGGCTCGACGAGCATTTTGGCGACGCCGGCCCAGTTGGTCGCTTCGTCCAAGCCGTCGAACCATTTGACGACGTTCAAGCGCGGATCGCCGACGTCCATCGAGGCCGGAGCGACCGCGACTTTGATGACGTCATGGTCGAAGGCCTTGTTCCACGAAAGAATGGCGCTCGTCGCGACGCCTTGGAAGGCAGCCGGAACGTCTTTCAAATAAAACGTGATCGACTGTTGCGCGTCAGTCGCGTCGCCGAGGGCAAAACGTTGGATCGCGATGTCGTCGCTGGCGGCGCCCATGTCGGGTCCAAAGAAGCCAATCGAGTGCGACTTGCCTTGGGCGACGCTCCGGTTGACGCCGAGGCGGGGCAGCACTTTCGCGCGTTTCAGGAAGAGGCGGATCTGGACTTTGCCCGGGTGGTCGGAGACGACATGGTCGACGCTTTGACCGTCGGCCTTCAACACCGCTTGGCTGATCGTGTGGAGCAGGTCGACGACCATCGTGTCGTTGTCTTGGCTGACGTTCAACACCTTTGGAGCGCCCTGGCTGACCCAGTAGCCGTCGTTGCTACCAGCGGTGTAGGCGCCGCCGAGCTGATCGATCAAACCGCGCAGCTGCACGTCGTTGCCGGCCGAGGCGAAGTCGACTTCGTACTTGGTGCCGGTGACTTTGACGTTAAAGGACATAAGCAACTCGCCCGTCGGGGTCGAGACGTCGAGCTTGCGGGAGGACGACGTGCCCCGAAGCTTGAGCTTCACTTTCATCGGGTTGACGAGCATGTCGAGAGCGCTCGACTGGAAGTCGGTGACCTTGATGACGCTGGCGCCGAAAAGGAAGTCGTCGGTAAGGTCAGCAGCTTGAAGATAGGCATAACGCGTCGAGCCGGTTCGGCTCTGGGTCCATTCGGGAGCGGAGGGCTCGTCGTTGGACGAGGGGCGGTTTTCTCCGCAGCCAGCAGCCAAGGCCACGACCAAGGATAAGGCTCCGATTGCGCTCGATTTTGTTGCCCAGCTCTTCATGTTCATCCCCATAAAATAGGAGTCATTTCGCGTGACTGCCAGCATATTTGGCCAAACGGCCAGTGTGGTTTGTAGACCATTATGAGAACCACGTCAACCCGCTCGTTTGGCGCAGAACCCATGGCCGCCAAGGGGTACGGCAGATTGACGCCTAAAATCCCTTGAATCACGCCAATTTGCCGTACATCGCTCGATGTCATTTGCAATTGACCAAATGGCCAACCGTCGCTATGGTGGCCGCCTCATTCCGCGACAGAATCGATGAGCCTGAACAGACGGAGAATCTCAATGAAGATCGCCCAATCTCGTGTTGCCTTGTTATTGGCGCTTTCCGGCACCCTCGCCGCCACCCAAGTTCAAGCCCACCCGGCAAAGAATCCGAACGCCCCACTCGCCGATCTCGACCTCGAGACGACCAGCCAGGAATACCGGAAATTGACGGAAGGCCTGAGCGAACTCGAAAGCGACGACCCGCTCACCGCGATCCTAAACGTCGGCAAACGCAACCTCGACTGGATCGAGTTCATCA
>JAYWBY010000443.1:0-4305 GCA_043781115.1 Pseudomonadota bacterium | reverse complement strand
GGCAGCTGTACCTTGGAAAAAGACGTGATGGCGTGAGTCTCCTGGCAATCGAGGCGCGTCGGAGCCTTGCCCCGAACTTTCATATTTCTATGCCGACGCTGAATTCAAGCTGGAGGGGAGGGCCGCCAGGAAAGCCCTGTTTTTGCTCGTTGCCCTGTCTCCCCGACGGCCGCAAAAAAACGCCCCGGTTCTCCCGGGGCGTTTGTCGTTGGTTCTAACTCGTAGCTTCAGCTTTCGATGAAGGCCCGGAGCTTCTTGCTCCGCGAAGGATGGCGAAGCTTACGCAGCGCCTTCGCTTCGATCTGACGAATCCGCTCGCGCGTAACGTCGAAGTTTTGGCCGACTTCTTCCAAGGTGTGGTCGCTCTTCTCGCCGATGCCGAAGCGCATGCGGAGCACCTTCTCCTCGCGAGGCGTAAGCGTCGCCAGAGCCTTCGTCGTCTGCTCGGAGAGGTTGTGGTTGATCACGGATTCCGACGGCGAATGCTGGGATTTGTCTTCCAGGAAGTCGCCGATGTGGTTGTCCTCTTCCTCGCCGATCGGGGTCTCGAGGGAAATCGGCTCGACGGCGATCTTAAGGACCTTCCTGACCTTGTCGACCGACATCTCCATGCGTGCGGCGATCTCTTCCGGGGTAGGTTCGCGACCCATTTCCTGGACGAGGTAGCGGCTGGTGCGGATGAGCTTGTTGATCGTCTCGATCATGTGGACCGGGATCCGGATCGTACGAGCCTGGTCGGCGATGGCGCGGGTGATCGCTTGGCGGATCCACCACGTCGCGTAGGTCGAGAACTTGTAGCCGCGGCGGTACTCGAACTTCTCGACGGCCTTCATCAAACCGATGTTGCCCTCTTGGATCAAGTCCAAGAACTGCAGACCGCGGTTGGTGTACTTCTTCGCGATCGAGACGACGAGGCGCAAGTTGGCTTCGACGAGTTCGCGTTTGGCATTCTCGGCGCGGCGCTGGATGTCGGCTAGGTCGACATAGGTCGTGGCGATCAACGTCGTATCCATGCCGCTGGTCGACTGGACGCGGCGGAGCGTGTCCTCGGCGGCGAGGCAGTTTCGGACGACCCTTTGCCATTCGCGCTCGGAGGCTTGGCCGAACGGCACTTCCGGCTTCTTGTGCATGTGCGCCAAGAGGTCGTCGCGGGTCGCCTGCATGCGCTTGGCGTAATAGTTCAAGTCTTGCTCGGCTTCACGGATCGCGTTGGCGTATTCGGCCAGCTGATTGATCGCGCCGGTCATGAGCTTCCGGTTGATGTTCAAGTCCTTGAACACGTTGAAGACGATGAGCCGGGACTCTTCCACTTGCTCGGCGTGCTTCTTGGACGTGCTCTTCTTCTTGCGCAAGACCTCGAAGTCGTCGACCTGCTTCAGCGCCTTCTTGGTCGCCTTCTTCATCTTCTCGGAGTGGAGGTGCTCGTCTTTCGACGCCTCGTCGTCGTCGAAGCCCTTGATGAAGCCCTTCATCCTGATCTCGTCGGCCACGAAGGCGCGAGCGGCGCCGACTATGACGTCGATGCCTAACTGTACGAGGAGGAGCTTGTCGAGGATGCGGTTTTCTTCCGACTCGATCTTCTTGGCGATTTCGACTTCGCCCTCGCGCGAGAGCAGGGCCACGGAGCCCATTTTACGCAGGTAAATGCGCACCGGGTCGTTCGATTTCCCGAGCGACGAGTCGGCGGCGACTTCGACGACTTCCGGCTTCTCGACTTCGACTTCCGGTTCTTCACTCTCTTCGCCGTCTTCCGCGGCTTCCGGCACGACGAGCTCTTCGTCTTCGTCATCGCCACCCGCGGCGGCGCCCTTGCGAGCGGCACCGGCGGCGCCTTTGTCGACGACTTCGATGCCGGAGTCGCCGAGCGCGGTGATGATGTCGTCGATCAGGTCGGGCTTGATTTTGACTTTGGCTTTTTGCAGAGCCGCGTCAATTTCCGTAAAGGCGATTTCGTTCTTGTTGGCTTCGGCTTGCTTGACGAGCATGCCAATGACGCGCTCGAGTTCGGCGCCTTTCGGCGTGCCGCCTTCGTGGTCGCCGCCGCCTTTCGGACCGCGTTTACCTTTGAAAGGATTCGGCTTGCCGGAAGCGGGACGACCGTCGGGCTTCTTGGCAGCCTGAGGCGTCGGGGCCGGCGCCGCGGCGAGCTTGCCCTGAGGCGCCTTGACGGGCGCCGGAGCTTCCTTCTCAGCTGGTTTCTTCGCTACGAGCGGGGCCTTGCCGGCTTTGGCGACCGGCGTGACGGCGGCCTTCGGCTCGGGTTTCTTCGCTACGGGCTTCGGCTCGGGCTTCTTGGCTTGCGCCTTCAGCGTCGGCGCCTTGCGCGCGGAAGCGTCGACCAGGTCGCGTTTCTTCGGCGCCACCAGCTCGCTGACTTTGTTGACGACGCGTTTCATCGTCGAACCAACGGAAGCCGACGCCGGTTTCGTCTGTGACGAAGGCGTGACGCGGCGCTTGGCGGCCAAGCTGGTCGAGGATTTCTTCGACTTCACTGCGGCGCTCTTGGCTGCAGGAGCCGGACGGGCCTTCTTCTTTGGCTTAGCGACGGCTTTGGTCAATTTGTCTCTGCCTTTGGACTTCGGTTTGGTCTTCGCCATTAGCTCGCTTACCCCGCTTTTGGGTCGGAGGATGCTCGGGCCATAGAACGCCACTCGACGAGTGATGATCTAGGACGCTCGTCGCCAGTGCGACAAGATTGCCAAGGTTCGCATTAGATAATGAATAATCTCAAGATCAGCAACATTAAACCGAACTTAAAGCCCCTGTCCAGGACGTTCGGACCACCAATTTGGGGCCATTTTCCGAGGACTTTTAGGGGGTCGAGCCGGCTTTATTGGGATCGACATTCAATTCCGCAATGGTCTTCAGAAGTTGACGAACTTCGTCTTGGCTGCCGGGCAGCGACGCCAGGCGCGTCATTTCGGCTTTGAGCCGTTGAATCGTACCCTTCACCCTTAGGGCTTTGAGATGGGCGATCACTCGATCGAGTTTTTGAGGCCGATCGGAGCAGGCAAAGGCCGGCGCCCTCTTCCTCAGCTGGTCCAGGAGCAAGGTGACGGCCGGATCAAGGCCGGCGACCCAATCCTTGCCGTCGCGCGCCGCCGGGCTCATCCCCTGGTCCAGCACGGTCAGCATTTCTTCCAGCAAGGCCGTGTGCTCGACGCTGAGTGTCAGTTCTCCGAGCACTTGTTCCAAGACTTTCCGGGCGTTGAACTCACCGGGGGTGGCGTGGAAGACGTGGCCGAAGAGGTCGAAAGCGCCCGATTCGAGGGGAGGTAGCGGCACGTCGCCGAGGCTCCCTCCTTGGCGGGCCGCACTGACGACGCCTTGGCCGACGCTGCCTGGCGGCGTGAAGACTTGCGTTTCAATGCGCGCCGCCGGGATGCCGGTCTGCTGGGCAATGCGCGAGATGAGGAAACTGCGCTGCAGGCGGTCGGGAATCTTAGCTAACCAAGGGACGAATTCTTTCGACACCAGCTCAGGAATGGCGAGCGGGTGGGTGACCTTCACTTTTTCGCGGACCGCGAAGTCGAAGAGGTCGATGCTTTGGACGAGCAACGCTTCGAGAGCGGCGGCGCCGTTTTTCCTGACGAAGCTGTCCGGATCTTCGCCACCAGACAGGGCGACGACTTTGACGTGCACTCCCGGCATGGCGAGCGCGACGGTTACGGCCTGGAGGTTGGCGCGCTGCCCGGCGGAGTCGCCGTCGAAGAGCAGGATGACTTGGCCGGTGGCATTGGCGAGTTGTTTCAGGTGCCACTCGGTGAAGGCCGTGCCGAGGCAGGCGACGGTTTCCGTGAAACCGTTCTGCCAGAGCTGGAGCGTGTCCATGTAGCCTTCGGTGACGATGGCGCGGCCCTTGTCGCGCATCAACTTACGCGCCTTGTCGAAGCCGAAGAGGGTCGCCTTCTTGTCGAAGAGCCGCGTCTCACGGCTGTTCAAATATTTCGGTTGAACTGCCGCGTCCATCGTTCGGCCGCCGAAGGCGATCGTCCGGCCGTGGCCGTCGTGGATCGGCAACGTCACGCGCTGGCGCAGGAAATCGTAGGGCGGGCGGTCGTTACTCTCGGGTTGCGTGGCGAGCGAGCAGGCGACCATGTCCGGTTCTTTGTAGCCGCGCCCGCGCAGCATCTTCACCAAGCCGTAGTGGAGCTCGGGCGTCAACCCGAAGCCGAACGCCTTGATGTTTTCGTCGGTGAACCCGCGGCCGCGCAAATATTCGCGGGCCGGTTCACCGGCGGGCTGCCAAAGTTCGCTGGCGTAGAACTCTTGGGCCTCGAGCATCATTTTGTAGAGCGTCGAATC
>JAYWBY010000442.1:0-4307 GCA_043781115.1 Pseudomonadota bacterium | reverse complement strand
GGCGCGATGTAGAGATCGACTGGCGCGACCTCTACGCGAAGTTGCAAACGAAGCTGCCGGTGATACCTCCGGGCTTGGTGCGGGCGCAATACCTTTGTCGTCTGGCTGAGATCTGCCGCGAGAAGCTCAAGGACGCACGGGCCGCTTTGCGCCACTTGCGCGCAGCTTTGGACGAAGGCTTCGTCGACCAGTCGGGTTTTCAGTACCTTGTGGAGGCGCTCAACGCCGAACAAGACTACGTTGCCTTGGCCCACTGCTACGAGCGCCGGATCGAACACGCGCCAGAGCTCGAGCGTCGGCGCCTGCTCGTCGAGCTGCTGGCGCTTCCCAACGTCCTTTCCGACCCGAAACGCGACCAGCTGGCGGTCCAGGCCTACTTGCTGGACGTTTCCAACGACAAGGTTCTGCAACAGCGCTTCCGCTTTTACCAGAGCATCGACGACATCGACGGCGTCGACCGCCTCTTGCAGGTGCTCCTTGGCGAGCAAGGAGTCTCGCAGTTCCAGCGTGTAAATTGGATGCGACACGCGATCGACGTCCTCGAAGCTTGCATCGATGACCAACGTTTCGGCTTGATCGAACGAATTTACCGTAGCCTTCTCGAACTAGTCGAAGACCGCGTGCCGGTTCTCCAAGACGCGATCAATACGCTGAAGGAAGCCGACGATCAAAAGCCGCTCAAATTCTACGCCGCGGAGCTCCTGGCGGCCGGCCTGCTGCCGGCTTTGAATGAGCGCGTCGTCACCAAGCTGCTGGCCGGGCTCGATCACGAGTTGGCCCTTTACCACCAGTTGATGTCGATGAAGGCGGCGGCGCCCGAAATTCAAGCGGTGCACGCCCGGACCGCCGCGGCGCTTTATGCCAAACGTGCCAATCAGGAAGCCAACACCGAGAAGATGCTAACTCGTCTGGCGACGCTTGTGCCGTGCTCTGAAGCTGATCTCAATCAGCTTCGTCTGCTCGTCGAGCGCACCGGCAACTGGAGTCAGCTGGCGAAGGCCCTGCAGAAGCAGGCCGACTTCGAGGACGAGCGCCAACATAAATACATGCTGCTCGAACAACTCGGTGTCGTCTACTGGAAGAAACTGAAGGACTTGGCCCGCGCTCGCCTGACATTTGTCCTGGCGATGAAGTTGGCTAAGGAGCCGACGAAGCTCAAACTCGTGTTGGCAAACCTCGCTTTTGAGGCCGGCGACCTCGTTCAAGAACGTAAGGCGTTGATCGACTTCGTCATTGATCCGGGCGTCGTCCAAGACGTGCGGGCTTTGGCCAAAGGCGTGCAGCGGCTCATCAAGCTCGGCGAAGAACCGGCGACGCTGCAAAAGCTGCTTGGCCCCTTGATCGACGCCGCGAGCAACGCCGGTAGTCCCGAATTGGCCGGCGCCGTGAGCAACGTGCTGCTCGATCACAACATCGCCACGAGCGACCTCTACAAAACGTCATTCAAAGCCGCGATCGCCGCCAAACAAAACGAGCGAGCCGTCGACCTCTGGTGGCGCGGTCTAGCTTGCGTATCGAACAAGTCCAAAGCTAAGACCTACCTGACCGAGACGACCGCCTTCCTGGACAAGGAGGAGCGTCGTGACCTTTTGGTCGACTGCTATAAGGCGGCGCTCGAAAATCGCATCGGCGACCGGCTCGGGCCGAAGATCGAATACGAAATTCTGCTTCAGTACGGCGCTCTGCTCTTCGACATGGATTCGCGGCGCCGCAAGGCGCTCGCCGTATATCGCCAGGCGTTCGAGGCGGACCCGGAAGACAATCGCACCTGGATGCCGCTCTACTTCCTCCTCCTCGAGTTCGGCACCGCCGAGCAACGGCTCATGCACTTGCGCGATTTGGTGCCGAAGCTAGCCAACGACCCGCGGCCGCTGAAAGCGTTTCCAATTACCATTGAATCCCTGGCGGTCGAGCTCGACGAACTGGAACAGGAAGTTGGCGAACACGTCGGCAAGGGCCTCGACCTAAGCCTCGACGACGAGTCAGTCGTGGCGCGCCGTCCAGGCGAGTCTGCCTTCCGGAGCAACGATCCGGCGGACGCCATGCCAATGCCGCTCGCGCAAGTTGGCGGCGAAGCCTTTGGTTTCAGCCTCGAGCCGAACGGATCTCCGGTTGAGCGAGGCGGCTTTAGGCCTGATTTGAAGCTCATGCCCAGCCTCGCGCCCGCGTCGGATTTTCCGGCGCCCCCGGCCAATGGCGGCTTCCGGATCGAGGGCGACGACAACGCCAGCCTCGACTTGGGTTTTGGCGGCGAAGGGCTGCCTCTTGTGCCGCCTAACCAAGCATTTCGCCAGAGCCCTTCGGCGACGCCGATTTCTCCGCCTGGCGACAACGCCGATACCTATCTCGGCAACATTGATTTGGGTCTCGGTCTTGGGGGCGGGTTTTCACTCGACTTGGCTTCTCCCGAGGGTGGCGCCGCCATGTCGAGTGTCGAACTGGCCGCGGCGATGGACCTGCCGGCTGGCTTCGCGGGCGAAGAGCCGCAATTGGTCACGGAGTTGGCGCCTTCCGGTGAACTGCCAGTCATTGAGATACCGACTTTCGATCTCCCAGAGCCGGTCGAGCCCGTTCCGGACGCCGCGGGGTCATTCGAGTTGAATCCGGTCACTCCGACCGGCCAAACTCCGGCGCCGGAACCGACGACCGTGGTGCCAGAAATTCCACGCCCGCCGCAGCATTCGCAGTCATCGCTGACGAGCAAGGGAACGTCCTCCGGCAGCGACGGCACCTCCGTCGGCGGCGGCACCAACGGCACCGGTGTTTACGGCGTAAGTGGCGAACTGCAAGACGACGTCGGAGACTGGCGCGCCGCGGTCCTGAAAGGTGATTTTAACGCCGACTTCACCGGTCGCCTCTTGAAGCAGGCCTTCGCCAGCGAAATTGAAAAACATCTGGCTATCCAGTGCGTTTCACTGGTCGCCGGCAATTGCGAGCGGCTCAACTCCTGGCATTGGCGGGTTTGGCGGAAATCCGAGGAATTCGGCTATCCGCTTTCGGGCAAGGACCGTTTCCCGACCGGGACGAGCCCCCAGATTCTGCATTCGGCGTTGCACAAATTCGTCGTCGCCTCGGCGCCGCTTTTGGTCCGGGCTTTCCGCGAACGCTTTACGCTCGATTACCTTGGACGCCGTCTCGAGATGCCGGCCGCGGCCGTCGAGAAACTCCGCAAGCCACTGAAGTGGTCGGAAGGCTTGCTCAAGGATGTCGGATTCCATCTCTATGCCCAGCGCATCGGCCAGCGGCGTTACCAGGCCTACCATATTCAGGGCCTCGGGAAAGAAGTCTTTTACGAAGGCGGTAACCGCTCGATCTATTTCGACGAGACGCACTATCGCAAGGTTCCGCCGAGCCACCTGTTCCATAAAATCTTGGGCCTTCTTTGGTCCGTCCGGATCCATTACTTCGTGCCGATGGCACTTGATCCCAAGAAACACTTCATGCCGTTCTTGAGCGAAGTGCATCAGCATTTCGGCGCGCAAGGATTTTCGAAGATCAAAACGCGGCTCAAAGGCCGCTCGAACCTCAGCAAGCATTTGGCTTCGGTCGATACCCGCCAGCTCAAGACCCTCCACGAGAAAATCGGCATGCCGACCGAGGACCAGGTCGTCCAGCTTTGGGAGGCGATGCGAAGCCACATCCTGCGCCTGCTCATCGCCGAGACGCTGGACGTCATCGGCGTCTTCGAGATGGTTCTCGAACGCGATTTAGTCAGAAAAGACGCGTTGAAGCATAGTCAGATCTATGAACTCTCGCCTTACGCGAAGGGTCTCATAGACTTCGTGACGAAGCTGACGACTTAGTCTTCGTCGGGGCATTCGCGAGAGCCGCGGGAGCCGCCGCCATCAAGGTTTCGGCCAGCTGCGCGTACTCTTCCGCGAGTTTGTGCTTCGGCCGGAAGTGAACCAAAGGCGCGTGCGCCGCATGGCTCTCGCGCATGATGATCGAAGACGAGAGGAAGGGCTGCAAAACGTTGAAGCCTTGGCCTCTGAGCGCTTGGATCGCCTCGAGCGGCAATTTCGCCTGAGCTTGGAAATGGTTGATGACGATGCCTTCGGCCTGCAGATTTGGCTGGTGGTCGGACGCGACTTCCTCGATCACCTCCATCACTTGTTTCAGCGCTTCGGCGCTAAAGGCATCGCAGTCGAACGGGATCAGCACCCGGTCGGAGGCCATCAACGCGCTCATGCTGTAAAAGTTCAAGGCCGGCGGGGTGTCGAAAAAGACTTCGTCTAGCCCAAGATCCTGGATCAGGGCGTCCACCGCGTCGCGCAATTTGAAGATCTTGTAGCGGCCCTCGAGCTTCG
>JAYWBY010000441.1:0-4308 GCA_043781115.1 Pseudomonadota bacterium | reverse complement strand
TCGGCCGGGAGTGGCCAGGCGGAAGATGGTGACCTGAGCGGCAACTCCGGCCGTGCGCAACTCTGGCTCACGAACTTGATTTCGAGCACCGTCGGCATCCGGACTCTGAACGTCGACTTGGGCGTTGAAGGCTATCGTCGCCAAACGGGGGAGTTCGCGTCGCAGTCGGTGGTGGCAGCGACCAACGGCACCGGTGCCGGCACCGTCGCAGTCGATCCGGGTCGCAAGCTCGACAACGAATACTACACAGGTGACTTGCGCATCTTTGGCCGCAACATCCAGGACTCGTCACTCGTCCTGAAGTACGGTCGCTATACGTCGAAGAACAGCATCGTCGACAGTGTCGCCACGGGCGAGACGCAGTCGCAGAAGGGCATCGTCGCCGGCGCCGAGATGCAGCTCTACGTCTTCCGCTGGCTCGGCGCGGAAGGCAACTACCTGAAGTACGGGGACTCGAGCGGCGTGAAGGGCTCCACCAATCTGTCCGGCTCTTACGTCGACTACATGGCGTACGTGGAGATCTCCCTGATTCGCATCATGGGCGGGGTCTATCAGGAAGACTGGAAGATGAGTCGACAGACTGAAACGATTAAGACCAGCGAAAAAGGTACTTTCGCTGGTCTTAAGTTGCAGTTTTAACCTTTGCTTACGGGTTGCTCGCTTGGGGCGCCTGGCTTAGCACCAAGCCAACGTCAGTCGCGGCGATGAAGTCGCTGCGGTTCTGGCCCGTCGCGTCCCACTGGCGGACTAGGAAGTAGAGCCAGCCGTCGGCCCTAAAGTGCGGGTAGAGAGCGAAGCTGCCGACCGGCATGTGCGTAACTTGGATCGCCTTACGCGTGACCAAGTCGTAGAGCATGACGTCGGAGTACTTCGTCGCGTTGGCCGGGTCGTCGATCTGGTCGGCGAAGTGGTGCGTGACCATGAAGCGATCGTCGAAGGACATCATCGCTTTGTTGCCCTTCATGCAGATCTCGCTGACGGAAGCATCGTCGGCGGCTTTGTAGGCGTCGCCGTCGGTACGCATCTTGTCGACGAAGCGAATGTGGTAGCCGAGCTTCGGCAGTAGCTTCGAGAGGTCCGTATTGGTGTCGGCCAGGGCAAAGCCGCCGTCGTTGCCTCCGGGCTCGCCAGGGCTGAAGCGTTGCATGACCAACGCCGCCGACGGCGAGATCGACGATTGGCTTTCGTTCAGCGTCGTCGCGGTCACGTGCGCGGCGACAAAGTTACCCGAAGCGTCCTTGGTGAAAGTGTGGATCGCGAGCGGGTTGGTCGGAACGTAGTAGGTGTCGGTCTTGCCTTCAGGGCTCGAGCCGCCGTTGTCGACCTGGTAGTTGCCCGGGTTGATGACGGTGAACTTGTCGCCGGCGCCAGCCTCGGCTCCGATGCTCTGGTAGGTCTGGATCTGGTCGTCGGTGAAGCAGCCGCTCGCTGAATTGCTGGTGTCGACCGACTTCGTCTGCGCGTTGCGGAGCTGTTGGCTCGGGCAGATCGTGCCGACGAACATGAACTTGGTGTTGTCCGGCGAGAAGCCAGGGTCGTAGTTGGCGGTGACGAGGATGCGGCGGCCATCGACGGCCAAGTCTTCGATCGCGGCGTCGAAGCTGGCGCCGTCGTCTCCGAGGCGGAGGCCCGCGGCGGGGAGATCAGAAGGGGACTTCGAGGTCGGGCGGCGCGTCGTGCCGATCGTGGTCGTCGGGCGAGGGTTGCGGCCCGTGGTCGTGCCGGTCGAGGTGCCCGTACCGCCTTTACCGCCGCTCGTGCCGCTGCCGCCGCCGCTCGTGCCGCTGCCGGTGCCGGTGCCAGTGGTCGGCTCTTCCGCGGGAGCGCCGCCATTGCCGACGAAGCGCCCGTCAGGCGAGGTCCGCGTCCAGTAGTTGGTGAAGCCCGGCATCGAGCGCAAGACGCGCACTTTGAATTTGGCGTTGCCGGCGGGAGCGCCCGTCATGCCCCATTCCGGTTTCTCCGGGAAGGCCGTCAGGCATTTCAGCGGGTCGGCCGGGAAGTCGGTGCGTTCGGGGCAACCGAACATCGGCATCTGCGCGTCTTTGTGGACCTTGGTCCAGTTGACGCCGTTCGGGCCGACTGTCTTGTTCAAGTGAGCTTGCAGCTCGGGAGAGATCTTTTCTTTGCAGTCCGGGCCTTCGGCTTGCGCGGTCGGGCGGGCTTCGTTGATGCCGGCGTAGTTCGGCGGTTGAGCGACGAGCCAGTCGCGGACTTTCGTCCATTGGTCGGAGGACTCGAAGACGCTCTGGGCCGAGCCAGGAGGCATGATCACTTTGCTAAATTGCTTCAGCTGAACGTCGGTCGCGCCCGCGGCTTTCACCAGCGAGACGAGCGAATCGTCCTTCACCATCGCGCGATAAACGCCGATGCTGCGGCTGAAGCTCGTGCCCGACTTCAGGCACGTGTCGACCTTTTTCTGCGGCGTGTCGTTGGCGGGGTTCGCCATGCAATCGAAGGTCGCCTTCGTCTGATCGGCGAACGTCACGAGAACGTCGCGCGGCAAACGGTGGTTTTCCGATTCGTGACAACCTGCTTCAGCGCAGGTGTTGTCCAGAATCGCGGCCATCTGAATGTTGACGTTGTCGCCATCATCCTTGAGCGAGCTCCCCGTGCGTTCGCGACATGCGGTTGTCGCTGCCAATAAAGCCAATGCGATGGCACTGAACAGACCCTTGCTCATCATCGTTTCTCCAAGGCAAACAAAGAGCGGCGTTCGACAAAAATTGTCTTTTGAAAAAGATTCGTGGGAAAATCATACTCAACTCTGGCAAAGAACCCCAAATGAAATCGGAAAGGGGCCTCGTGCGGCATCTAAAATACCGCTCGGTCTTGACTTTGCTCGTCCTCTTGGCGGCGGCGTCCTGCCGCCCCCGGCAAGAGAGTTCCGACCCCTCGGCGCAGCAATTCGCGCGCCGGATCCTTGGACCGGCCGCTGACTATCAATCCATCCCGGCGAAGGCCGACGAGTTGAACGGCAGCGTGGCGCTCCGCCGCGCTCACGCCTGGGCAGTGGTGGAAGAGGCGATGCGCCCCGTGGAAGTGAACCTTGACCAGGCCGCGGCGACCGAGAGCGACGCCCGGTCGGCGTTTGGCGGCCGGCGTTTGGCAAATTGGCAAACGTGGTACGACAGAACTGAATTTCACCGTCTTTTCGAGATTTTATATCGCTGCAAGATGACCGCAGAGGAGCGTCGCGCCTTCAAGGACCCGAACAACCGGTCGGTTGTCGAGCTAGGTCGCGTGCAGCAAGTTCTCGCCGAGCTGCCTCGGCACGGAATGGGCAATGCCTGGACGGCCGGGCGCTTCCGCGAACTGCTCGGCCAGCTCACCACCGCGAACGATCTCGCGGGGCTCAACGGCGTCGACGGAACCGGCATGTCGCTCTACAGCCCGGCTTTGGTCGCCCACTACCTTCAGAACGCCTCGGCCGTCTACAACTGCGACGGTACTCAGCCGGCGGCGACGGAGCTCTTCGGGGGGTGCTTTGGCAACAAACCTTTTCCGGCTGGCGCCGCGGCGGTGAAGCCCACCTTCAACCGCGTCAGCGCCGGCGCGGTGTCGTTCGACACCAGCGCCAAAGGGCTCGAGCAGATCTTCACCACGACCGGCCCGAACAAGGACATGTGGCGCGGTGGCTCGCTCGACGGCGGCGCGCAGCCGGTCGTCAAGCTCGACGGCGAAGCAGGCACGCACATCTACAAGGTTAATTACCGTCAGGGGGACACACTCTATGACGCCTACGCCTTGACCGGCATGCACATCATCACCAAGGAAATCCCGGAGTGGGTGTGGACCACGCTTTGGTGGTCGGACCATCCCGATACCGACTTCGGCGCCGATCGGCCGCGTGAGTTGGCGAACAAGGTCGACCCGATTTATGCGAACTACAAGATGTGCACGGCGACGACTTTCGCCGAGGCTGACCCATTGGTGCTGGGAACGGCGCCTAACGATTCGTCGCCTCTCGCCCAGAGTCTCGTCGCGGCGCTCCAAGCCGCGTACCAAGGAACGAAGCCCGGAACGTGGTGCAGCAACCCGTTCATCGAGCACATGCCGCACGGCGCGCGCACGAACTGCGTCGGTTGCCACCAGCACGCCGGGCCGGACGGGATGGTTGCCGCTACGGCGCAGAAGCCCGCCGACCTCCTCCAAACGGAGAAGCGGTTCCTCGGCGACTACATGGCGTCATTCCACGGCGGCAAGGACGACTTCCAAGGGATCATCCAGGGAGTCGTTGGCGATGTTGATCTCGAAGGCGCGGAGCCAGATCGGGCGATGTGCCTCTAAGCCGGACGGGGTCAGGCA
>JAYWBY010000440.1:0-4313 GCA_043781115.1 Pseudomonadota bacterium | reverse complement strand
CAAGACATGGGCGACTACTTGAACGACGCGCGCATGCTGATCCAACGCACCGACCCGCCGAGCCAAACGGAAGGCAGCGACTTCCGGACGGCTTCGCTCTTTTAACGTGGAGACGCTGAGGTCGGAATTTTAACCGCGGTTACAAGTTGTCCCAGACGAAGCGCTCTTCCTGGAAGGCATGATCCGCCAATGACTTGATCAGTTCGTCGTCGTTGTCGTCGATCTTGCCGAAGTTGGAGCGCACGCGCCGGGACACTTGACCGCAGAAGACCTCGAGGATTTCGCGCTCTTTGGCGGCCTTCTCTTTGCCCTTGTCCGTGATCGACGTGCTGACCCGGCTGATGACGCAAGCCAGCGCGAAGAGGTCGATCATGATGTCCGCTAGACGTCGCGTCGCGAACTGCTTCTCGACGATCGCCTTGCCGTGCTTCCTAAGGATGCGGTCGACTGCAGCGGCGAGGTTGCGCGTGCATTCCTCGAAGACTTGGGTGAAGTCCTTTAGGTCGGGGTGGGCCTTCGACATCAGGGCTCTGCCGAAGCCCGTGGCGTGACTGACACGGCGCCGGGCGTAATCCGACAGGACGCCGAAGCCCTTGATCGGGTCGACGAGGACGTTGCCGAGACTCTTGGCGAGTTCCTTCAGCTCGTGGCCGACGTCGTTCATCGCGGTGAGCGCGATGAAGAGGCGGAGGATCTCGTTCGTGCCCTCGAAGATGCGATTGATCCGCGCGTCGCGCATGATGCGTTCGTAGGGAAATTCGCGCATGAAGCCGTTGCCGCCGGCGATCTGCAGCGCTTCGTCGGCCGAACGCCAGAGCGCTTCCGAGGCGAAGACCTTGCTGATCGCGGCTTCCACCGCGTAGTCCTCTTGTCCCGCGTCGATCAGGCCGGCTACCATGGCGACGACGGCTTCCGAGGCGTAACACTCGACGACCATGTGGCCGACCTTTTGCTTCACCAAGCCAAATTCCGAGATCGGCGTGCCGAATTGTTTGCGTTCTTTGGCTTGCTTCGCCGACAGCTCGATGACGCGCTTCATCATCCCGACGCAGCCGCCGCCGAGGCCGGTGCGGCCGCTGTTCAAAATCGCCATGGCGACTTTGAAGCCTTTGCCGACTTCGCCTAGAATTTGCCCCGGTCCGACGCGGACGTTGTCGAAGGTGACCGTGGTCGTCGAGCTGGCGCGGATGCCCATCTTGTCTTCGTGCGGGCCGCTGCTGACGCCTTTCATGTCGCGCGTCACGATGAACGCCGTGATCTGGCCCTTGCCGGATTCGGTCCGCGCGAACACGGTGAAGAAGTCGGCGATGCCGCCGTTGGTGATCCAAAGCTTTTCGCCCGTGATCAGCCAGTCGTTGCCGTCTTGCACGGCCTTCGTCTTAATCGAGGCGGCGTCGGAGCCGGCGCCACTTTCCGTGAGGCAGAAGGCCGCGATGATCTCGCCGGTTGCGAGTTTCGGGAAGTAACGTTGCTTCTGCTCGTCCGTGCCGAAGAGGAGCAGGCCGCGCATGCCGATTGAGCTGTGAGCGCCGGCGGTGATGGTCACCGACGGATCATAGCGAACGAGTTCCTGGAGCGTCCGAGAGTAAGCGGTCGAAGAGAAGCCGAGTCCGCCATAAGCTTCGGGGACGACCAAACTAAAGAGTCCGAATTCCTTCATCTCTTGGAGGAATTCCGGCGGCAATTCGCCGGCGACGTCCCACTTGCGAAAGTCGCCCTCGCGACCCTTCAACCAACCGGAGAAGGCGTCGCGGAGTTGATTCAACGTCGCGCGCTCTTCCTCTTTCATCTTCGGGAAGGGGAAGATCAGATCTTCGTCGATTTCGCCAAAACACAAGGAACGCATGAAGCTCGGGCTGAGGTCCGCGGCCATGATCATGGTCCTTAAACTAGGCCTGCTCCCTGTCGCTCGGAGGTGAGGTGGAAGCCAGTCTTGTGAATGGGGATTTGTCTGCTTCTGACAGAATGCCGCCCTTGAAGGAGGGCGTCCAGAAGAAGATGGGGGCTCACCGACTGGCTGTCCGGAGCGTAAAGTGTGAACAGAATGCGGTCGTCGGTCCAGCGGAGGGCTTCGACGATGTGCTTCATGTCGACGACCGAGGTTCGAACTTCGCCGTCGCGGGACTTGCGCGACCGCGACACCAAGACCTTGTCGGCTTTCATAAGATTCTCGACCTTGGCCTTGAGCTCCGGCTCGGGCAGGTCGTCGACTAGGTCTTTCACCAAAATTTCGTAGCTCGCGGCCCGGATCATTTTGGAGATGCCAGGCGCGCGAGGTTCGAGGCGCGTGCCGGTGAGCAGCTTCAAGTGCGCCGGCAGGCGGCCGTTGACGCGGGCCACGACTTCCTCGGCCGAAAGACTCGTAAGCAGCGTTACATCGAAAAGTTCGCAGCGAGAGCTCACGCCGAGCGGCATTGCCGGCCCCATCGAGAGCATGGGGCGCGACCGCATGCCGGTGTCGTAGGCGACGGGCACGCGGGCCCTGGCGAAGGCGCGAATGAGAATCTGTTGGAGGTCGAGGATGCCGACGTAAACGCCGGGCCCTGACTTTTCGTGTTGAAAGCGGAAAACCGTCGCCGGGCCAGCGGGCGCCTCGGTGTCGTCTCCGATGTCGATCAGCGCCGAGCCCGGCACCAGGGGCACAGGCTCTTTCAAGACCACCGGGGCGACGCCCGTATGTTCGTTGCAAAGCCCGCATTCATGGCACGCGGCGAACGAACAATCTTCGGTCGCAATGCCGTACACGGCCTTTTGGTATTCGTTCTTGAAGAACTTTGGGTGAATGCCGCTGTGGATCCGGTGCCAAGGCAAGCGCTCTTCTAGCGACCGTCCGCGCAGGCCCTCGGCGACGAAGTCGTAACCGGTCTCGTCTTTCAGCGCCGCCGCCGCTTCGAGCCAGCGCTTGAGTTCGAACTTATCCTGCCAGCAGTCGAAGACCGAGCCGAGATCATAGGCCCTTTCGATCAGTTGGGCGGTCCGGCGATCGCCGCGCGCTAGGAGGCCTTCGGCGATCGAGTTGTCGGCGGCGTGGCAACGGAAGCCGATTTGGGCTTTGTACTGAATATTGTCTTTGATCAACTTTTGTTTGCGTAGGATGTCGGCGTGGGTGATCTGCTCGTGCCACTGGAACGGCGTGTGCGGCTTCGGCACGAAGTTCGAGACCGAGATCGTCACGTGCTTCCTGCCCGCGATGTCGGAGCAGCGGCGGATTACGGAATTGGCGAGCTCCGCGATGGCTACGACGTCGGCGTCCGTTTCCGTCGGCTGGCCGATCATGAAATACATCTTCACGCTTTGCCAACCGTTGCGGAAAAGCATGCGGGCGGTGTCGACGACTTCGTCTTCGGTGAAATTCTTATTTATGACGTTGCGGAGGCGTTGCGAGCCGGCCTCGGGCGCGATGGTGAAGCCCGAGCGGCGCTCTTCCTTCAAAACGTCGAGGTACTCTTCCTCGAGGGCTTCGAGCCGGGTCGACGGCAAGGATACGCTCAAGTGCCGGTCCTTGAAGCGCGCCATCACCGCCTTCATCAGCGGGTGGATGTGGCTGTAGTCGGCGGAGGACAAGGACAGAAGGCCGATGTCGGTGATGCCCGTGGCGGCGACGCTTTGCTCGATGATATCCAAAACTTTTTGCGGGTTGCGCTCGCGGCGCGGCCGATAGACGTAGCCGGCTTGGCAGAACCGGCAGCTCCGCGTGCAGCCGCGTTGAATCTCGACCGACACGCGTTCGTGGATCGGGATGATCGCGGGCGTGACGGGTTTGGTTGGATAGGGAACTTTGTCCAGGTCCTTGATGATGCGGCGCTCGACCCAACGCGGCGCAAGCGGGCCGCGCTCTAGCTTCACGAGGCGGCCGTCGTCGGCATAGACCGGCGTATATTGCGCTGGTACGTAGACGCCCTGCACTTTTCCTAAGGCGTCGAGCGTTTCCTGGCGCGTGCGGTTCTTCGCCTTCGCTTCGGCGATTTGGTCGAGGACTTCGAGCAGCACCTCCTCGCCCTCGCCGACGACGAAGAAGTCGAAAAAGTCCGCCACCGGTTCCGGGTTGAAGACGCACGGTCCGCCGGCCATCACCAGCGGGTCGTCCTCGCCTCGCGCCGCCGCACGCCGCGGAATGCCGCCTAAGTCCAACATGTAGAGGATGTTGGTGTAGCACAGCTCGTATTGGAGCGTGAAGCCGACGACGTCGAAGGCCGAGAGCGGCTGGTCCGACTCCTTGCCTTGCAAGGCCTGTCCGGTCGCTTTCAGCATCGCGCCCATGTCGACGAGCGGGGCGTAAACGCGATCGGCGAGGAAGTCCGGCTGCTCGAGAT
>JAYWBY010000439.1:0-4314 GCA_043781115.1 Pseudomonadota bacterium | reverse complement strand
GGCGAAGCACAAAACCAGATAATTCGGTAATTCGGGACACCCGACGTAATCGAATTAAACGGGGAATCGGGAAAAAAAGGAGGTCGGGGAAGTTAATTAAAACTCTCCCCGCTTCATTTCTTCCCCGACTCCCCGTTTTGCGCGGCCGGCCAGAGAGTCAAAACTTGTGCTTACCGGCGCCGACCACCAGTTAGGCGCAGCAAACTAATAAACAAGTTGATGAAGTTCAAATACATCATCAACGCTCCTTGTGACGTATAGCGACTGATCGTCGCTTCCGAAGCATCGCTCTTCGCCAACTCCAACGCCACGGTCCTGAGCTTCTGCGACTCATACGCCGTCAGCCCCGAAAACACGACGACACCCAAAATACCAAGGGTAATGTTGAGCGACGGCATGTACGCCGCTAAGGCGCCAAAACTCGAAGCCACCGCATAAAACAGCGACAACCCGAACGTCATGAACAGCGCCAAGAACAAAAACGTCCCGATCGGACCCAAATCGCGTTTCGTCATGTAGCCATACATGGCCAAGCCGCCGAAGGCCAACGACGTGGCGCCGAAGACGTTGACGATGCTCGCGGCGGAATAGGCCAGACCGATGTAACCCATCGTCACGCCGGTGATCGCGGAATAGAAGAAGAAGAGCGCTTTGACAGCACCCGGCGCCGCGCGTTGGGCGAGGGGGCGGAACATGAAGAGCGAGCCGAGTTGCAGGATGAAGATGCCCCAGACGAGGCCTTGGCCGCCATTGACCGCCAGCTGGTACATCATGCCCGATACCATCAAGGCATAGGCGATCAGAGCAGTCACCAAGATGCCGAGCATCATCTGCACATAGACCCCGGTCATGTAGCGAGACGCGCGTACCGTGACTTCGTCGCGAACTTGAATGCCACCAGTGATGTTTTCCATGCCGGGTCCTCGAGATTGAAGGAAGATTCCCAATACTTAAGTCTATGAAACGACTGGACTGAAGACAACAGGAATCGGATTCGGTACCCTCGGGCGGAAGCAAACGGAGAATCCCGATGGTTTGGTTGGCGGCATGGACATTGGCGGTTGGAGCGGCGGCGCCGGGCCTCTCTTACAAGTCTACCGCCTTTGATCCTAAGGAATACATTAAGAGCCTGCCCGCCGACCTCGAGGACGACGTCGACGACGAGCCAGTGACCGAACCGACGGCGACGGTCGCCCCAGAAACGTCGCAAGACGTAGCCAAGGCGGAAGTCCAAATCAAGAAGAGCACTTTTCTAGCGCTTCGGTCGGCCTTCGGCACGATCTACCTGCCGAAGAGCGCGGGGATAAAAGCCTCGACGCTCGCCTCGGCGGTGTGCGCCGACAAGACCAAGCCCGACCATGTCGGCAAGGACGAACCGCTTACCGCCGACGAGGCCTTGCTCGCCGCCGATATTTTGAAAACCATCGAGCGCCAATGCTCCAAAGGGAGCAAAGGCTCTTGACTGAACTCAGCGCGACGGCGCCCCTCTTTGCTCGATTGCCGCCCATCGGAACCAAAGTCGAAAGCGGCGACCTGCTCGACCGCTTCCTCGACTACGTCAAGTTCAAGGGCGTCGACCTTTATCCGGCGCAGGAAGAAGCGATTTTGGCGCTATACGAAGGCCAAAACGTCATCCTCAACACCCCCACCGGATCAGGAAAATCGCTGGTGGCGACGGCGCTGCACTTCAGCTCGCTGGCGCGCGGCCGGCGTTCCGTCTACACCTGCCCGATCAAGGCGCTGGTAAACGAGAAGTTCCTGGCGCTTTGTCACGACTTCGGCGCCGATCAGGTCGGCATGGTGACGGGCGACGCGACGGTCAACCGTGACGCGCCGATCCTTTGCTGCACCGCCGAGATTCTGTCCAACATGGCGCTCGGCGAAGGCGAACAAGCCCGCGTCCACGACGTGGTGATGGATGAATTCCACTACTACTCGGACAAGGACCGCGGCGTCGCCTGGCAAGTGCCGCTGCTGACGCTGAAGCAGTCGCGCTTCCTCCTGATGTCGGCGACCTTCGGCGAGACCGAGCTTTTCGAAAAGACGATGACCGGGCTGAATGGCTTGGCGACGATGCTCGTGCGCTCGTCGGACCGGCCGGTGCCCCTCGATTTCGTCTATCAAGAGACGCCGCTCCACGAGACGATTCGCGAACTGATCGCCAGAGGCAAGGCGCCGATCTATCTCGTCAGCTTTTCCCAACGGGAAGCCGCGGAAGAAGCGCAAAATCTCCTGTCGGTCGACTTCTGCACGAAAGAAGAAAAGAAAGCCATCAATGAAGCACTGTCGGGGGTCCGCTTCACCAGTCCCTACGGCAAGGAAATCCAAAAACTGCTTAAGCACGGCTTAGGCCTCCACCATGCCGGCCTCTTGCCGAAATACCGCGTGCTCGTCGAACGCATGGCGCAGCAAGGGCTCCTGAAAATCATCTCCGGCACCGACACCCTAGGGGTTGGGGTCAACATCCCGATCCGCACCGTGCTCCTGACGAAGCTTTGCAAATTCGACGGCGAGAAGTCGACGATCTTGAGCGTGCGCGATTTCCACCAGATCTCGGGTCGCGCCGGGCGCAAGGGATTCGACAACCTCGGGTCGGTCGTCGTCCAAGCGCCCGCTCACGTCGTCGAGAATTTGCAGCTCGAGGCCAAGGCCGGCGGCGACTCCAAGAAGCTCCGGAAGATCGTCCGCCGGAAGCCCCCCGAACGGGGCTATGTGCACTGGGACGTCCAGACCTTCAAGCGGTTGACGTCGTCGCCGCCGGAGCCGCTTTTGTCGCGTTTTGCCGTAACCCACGGCATGCTACTCAACACCTTGAGCCGGACGGGCGACGGCTGCCGCGCCATGCGCCGCTTGATCGCCGACTCGCACGAGACGCCGGAGAAGAAGCGCCAGCATTCCAAGATCGCCTTTCAGCTTTTTCGTTCGCTCGTCGAACGCGGCATCGTCCAGTTTGTGCCCTTGGCCGAGCGCGAGTCGTCGAGGGCAAGAAAGCTCCGGGTCAACATCGACCTGCAGGACGACTTCTCGCTCAACCAGTCGCTATCGCTCTACTTGCTCGACACTTTGAAGCTGCTGGATCCCTATTCAGAAACCTTCGCGCTCGATCTCTTGACGCTCGTCGAGTCGATCCTCGAGAATCCCGAAATGATTCTTCGGCAGCAGCTCTCGCGCTTGAAGGGCGAGAAGATGGCCGAGATGAAAATGCAGGGGATGGAATTCGACGAGCGGATGGCCGAGCTCGAAAAGCTCGAGTACCCGAAGCCCAACCGCGACTTCATCTACGACACCTTCAACCAGTTCGCGGCAGCCCACCCTTGGGTCGGCCAGGACAATATCCGCCCGAAATCCGTGGCCCGCGAGATGTTCGAGAACTTTCACACGTTCGAGGAGTACGTGCGCGAGTACGACCTCCAGCGGGTTGAAGGGGTCCTCCTGCGCTACATTTCCGACGTCTACAAAGTACTGGTCCAGACCGTGCCGGAGTCTTACCGCCAAGGCGAAGTTTCCGAGATGATCGCGTACTTCGGCGCCCTCGTTCGCCAGATCGACTCGAGCCTCCTCGATGAATGGGAACGCATGCGGAAGCCTTTGTCCGCCGCCGATCAAGCCGCCAAGGAAGCAGCGCAAGACCTCGTCTTGAAGGCCGACATCACGCGCGACGTGAAAGGCTTCGCCGTCCTGTTGCGCAACGAACTCTTCCGCGTCGTGAAGGCGTTGGCGCGTCACCGCTACAGTGAAGTCCTCGCCGTCGTCGAACCGACGCGCCCCGCTGGCGGAGCCAAGTGGCTGCCGGCGGAGATCGAAACGGAGCTCAAGCCCTACTTCGAGGAACATCAAGCGATCGACACCGGCCGCGCCTCGCGCCACCCACAAACTCTAAAGGTCGAACTGGAGGACGGCGGCAAGTTCGCCGTCGCCGAGCAGACCCTATTGGACGAAGCCGGCCCCACTGCTTGGCGCATCCGGGCCATTGTCGACTACGAACGCTCGCGCGAGATCGGTAAGCCCTCACTATTCCTGGAAAATATCGCGCCATTTTGAGAGACGCAAAAAACGTTAAGTTGGCGCCGCGAAACTCCGATTAAGACTATGGATTCTTTCGAGAATTCTAAAGTTTTAAGTTTGGAGTTTCGCATGCAAACGACCCGCTTCTTTCCGGTCTTGCTAGCACTGACCTTCGCCTCTGGCACCGTCGCCAGCTGCGGCGGCAGCGATTTTGCCGGCGCCGGCAGCAAGGCTTCGAGCAAAAGCGGCAAGGGCAAAGCCGACAGTGGCGGTGACGACGACGACGATGACAACGGCACCAACACCGAT
>JAYWBY010000438.1:0-11668 GCA_043781115.1 Pseudomonadota bacterium | reverse complement strand
GCATCAGGAGGGTCCTTCAAGCGATGGAACCTCACTGTCAGGCTTATTTACACCTTTGTCAACGGCGGGATAGCGGCAAGGAAGGCAAGTTAATTGCCGGTAAATTCGCACCACCGCTTTGGATCCGGCCGCGGTAAATCAGCTTGCCACCGCGGACCGCCGTGACGTTGGCGCCGCTCATTGGCACGCCCCAATACTCGAAGACTTTGTCCTGGATTTTGCGCGCCTCGTAGCCGGAGACATAGACGGTCGTGCCGGCGTCAGCCACGCCGAAGACCTTAAGCTTAAGCCGCTGCCAGCCCGGCACGGGCGGACTCCGCAGAATGCCCCCGGACGTGACCGTACAGTTGTCGCCGGTGGCGCAAGGCTCGGTGTTCGCCGCGGCGAGACGCACGAGACCCGAGGTCGTGCCTTCGTGGCTTTCTTCGACGCCGTAGGCGATGCCTCCCGCGTCGAAGACGGTGCGCCCGGGAGTCAAAGCGAAGAGGCGCACCGCTTCGTCTTGCACGAGCCAGCTGCCGTCGCGTTTGACGACCTGGTAGGTCTTCGCCATGTGGTTGGTCGCCGACCAGAGGATGTCGCGCGCGGTTTGCGCCGGCTGTTCCTGAAAGTTGCGCAAATAAGAGAAGAGGCGCTCGGGGGCCTTGCCGCCGTCATAAAGACTCTCGACGATGATCAACGATTTTTGGTCGCCGCCCGGGGTCAGCTCGGTGAGCTTCATCCGCCAGCGCGCTTTGGGATCGATGCGCACTCCAAGCTCGCGGGCGCGCTTGCGCACCGAGGCCAACACCTCGCCGAGCGCGGCCGAGGTTTGGCCTTCCGCCATGACCCAGACGCGGCTAACGTCCTGAACCTCGGCCGCGTTGTCGCCGTCAGCGGGCACGAACGTGTCGGCGGACGAATCAACCGCGTCGACCTTCGCCGGCGCCGCCACGGGTAGGGCCTCGCTCGTCGCCATTTCATGCTTATCCGGCGTTTTGGCGAATGGCTCGGCTTTGCCTCCGCGCGACAACTGCACGCTGCCGGTGAGCTCGAGGTCGCCGCCCTTGGGCATCGTCATTGGCACAGCCATGTTTTTGATCGCGGTGAGCGAACCGCCGGTGACTTTCTTGGCAAGCGTCAGGGTGACGGTCGAGCCGGGCTTGACGCGCATGAAACGCCGCCATTCACCGAAGCTGTCGGTGACGCCGAGGACGTGGTCGCGCTCTTTCACCAACGCTCCGGCTATCAAGCGGCCGTCCGGATCGATGGCTTTGACTTCGAAATAGGCATACGGAGCGTCGGCGGCGTCTTTGACGTCTTGCTGGACGTTCCAAAACGTGAAGAACGCCACCGCGAAAGCGACGATGACGCCAAGAAACGCGGCGCCAAAAAACTCTGGCCGCAAACGCCGCGCCAAACGGTGCGGCTCGTCGAGCGTAAAAAGCTCGTAAGGATCTTTTTCGAGCAGCTCCTCGATGTTTTCTTTAATGCGGAGCACACCCATGAGGGCACCCTCTAGTTTTTGGCGCGTTGGTTCGAGGCGGTTGCGAAATAGGGATTCGGCGGGGCGAATTGAGGCAGTAATTTCAGTCTACCTGCGGGTCTTTAAGGAAAAAATGGGCAGTATTTTCCCACATCGGCGGTTATATTGGCCGCATGCTGTCCTCGACCCAGAAGTCGTCCGTAATCCGAGCCATCCTCTTGGCGCTTTCGTGCGTGGTCTCCGGCGGCCGAGGCATAGCCCAGATCGAATCGCTCGATCCCCCGCCCGCCGCCAAACCGCCGCGGCTCGACGAAAACCAAGAAAACCAAGACAATCTGGAAAAGAAACGCCGAGAACGTCACCGCCGCGAGGACGAAGCGAGACCGCCGTCCGTTCCCTATGCGGAGCAGCGCCAGGCGGGTCTGCTCAAAGACACCCTGACACCGCACGAACGCTCGATGATGCTTGAGGTTTCGCTGCTTGGTTGCGGTTTGTACACAAGGGTCCCGCGCGAGGGCTATACCTGCAACGTCACGAGCCATTTCAACGCCTTTTTCCGCTATCAGGGGCGCACCCGCGACGGCCGGGTCGGGCTCTTCTATGGCGGCCGGCTCGCCCCCTTTTCGGGCACCGGTTTTTACAATAGTCAGCCCGGAGTCTACGGTTTGACCTACTTCGGACCGATGATAGGGGTGGGCAAAATCGACCCAGTGCCGGAGGACGAAGGCGGAGCCAGGGCTTCGCGGTCCGATGGCGAGCTGCAGATTCCCAGCGCCTCGGGCTGGGTCGTGACGACGGGCTTAGCGGCCGTCAACCGCTTGGGCCACTCCGCCGAGCCGGGACCATTGGACGAGAAAAATGATTTTCAGTCGAAAAACGTCTACTACGACAGACCGGGGCTGTGGGTCGAAGCCCGCTATCTCCGGATCTTGTACGGCGCGCTCGGCTTCGACGGCGTCTTTGGCGCCCAGGCGGGGAGAGGCAAAGTCTTCGTCTACGGCGGCATCGGCGTCGCCGCGTACAACTGACGTCGTCCTGCGAAGGTCGTGCCGCGTCGCGGCTACCCTTTTGGTCGCGGGCTTGCCGCTTTTTGCCTGCTCGACGACCGAGCATCAAAGCGAGTCCCCTGTGAAAGGCCAACCCGAAGCCATCGCAGCGACTGCCGACGCGTCCGAAGTCGACGAGGATTCAGACCTGAAAAACCCGGCCAAACCGACGGCCGGCGCCACGCGCCTCTTGATCGCCTCGACGCCGCAACCGACGGCCGCCAAAATTTACGGCTGCATCGAGCAAGTCACGCAGATCATGCAGGAGTCCGGCAACGAGCAAGACATGATCGCGGCCAAAGCGAAAGTCATGTCGCTCGCGTCGGCTGACACCGAGCTCTATCACTTTTGTTTCTATCAACTCATGGTTCGCCTCGACGACCGGCTGGCCGTCGGCGGCCCGCTGATGACCGAAGTGGCGACCAATTTTATCGACGGCATGAAGGCCCTGTGGATTCTCGCCGGCGGTCTCGACGCGCTCACCGATCAGCAGCACTACTTCGACTACCTCAGGGCGCGGTACGTCCAAATCTCCAAGGACGTATTCGGCCGGGACGTCGTGGTCGTCGGACCGCCGATGGGCGGCGTCATCGACCCCGCCTTCATGACGAAGGCGATGGCGAAGCCCGCCGGCCCGGCTCCTACACCCTAAGCCCCCGCGGCCAATTGGGATTCTTCGGTGGGCAATATTTTCCTACATTAAATCAACAGCTTATAATTAAAGCTCGGACCCCGCGTCACCGATCTCTCAGACGGGAGCATCCGCATGATTCGCCGTCTCTTACAACTTGCCCTCGTAGTCTGGCTGCTGCCGGCCGTTCCGGCGTTCGCCGGCGACGAAGACGATCAGGAAGACGCGTACGACGAGAGCGGCGAATCCGTGCGGGAAAGCGCCACGGCCGCCCCAAAGCCCAAGGCCGACAGCCCGAAGCAAGCGGCCGACGCCGAGCAGATGCGCGTCGGCTCCTCCAGCCACGTCCGTCGCTTCCACGAAGTCTTGGACGAACTGCTCGCCGAGTTCGGCTACGACGTCAAGATGGGCCAGATCAAGGGTCTGAGCAATCTGGCGATCCGCCAGGTGCGAGTCAGCAAGGCCATCCCCAAGACTTACGAAGAATACATGGAAGTGCTGCTCGAAGAGCGGATGCGCGAGAACTCCCAGGTTCGCTTGATCGCTTGCGTACCCTGCAAGACGAGGACGTCGTCGCTGGTCGACGGCAAATTGATGATCACCTCGCCGGCGACGAACATGGCGAAGCTCGAGGCCGCGGCGACGATGCTCGGCGTCGAGTACTTCATGGACGCCGTCTTGGTTTACCACACGACCCACATGGTGCTGGCCATCGACGTCTTCAACGCCCAGACGAAAGAGCTCGTTTGGGCCCGCACTTACAACAGTGAAACGATCAAAAGCCGTTATCAGAAATTGGCGATCGACTACAGCCAAGTCGAGAAGTCGCGACCTGGTGAAGATTACGTGCCGGAGTACCGGGTCATGTGGGGCTTTGGTGGCGCCTCGATGCCGAACGTCGGCGGCACGGCGAAAGACTCGACGATGTTCGACATGCAGGTCCGGGCCACCGAGAAATTCAACAACCGTCGCACCGAATTCGGGATGATGCTTTCGCTACTTAAGACCACGTCGTCGACGCTGAAAGACTATCCGGCCGAGAAACCGACCGACGGTTCGACCACCGAGACGGCGCCCACCACTCCGGCCAACGGCACGACGTCGAAACCGGTACCGAAACCTTTTCAAACGGCGCTCGCTATCTACGGGATATACTCGCATCTCTTCGTCGGGTCGGTGGAGTCCTACAACGAGACGCGCTATGGTGCGCACTTCGGGCTCGGCGGCCTCGCTTCGACTGGCTACCTGTCACCGGCGGGCCGCGTAGGCTTAGACATCTACATGGGCCGCCGCTTCAGCGCCGGCTTCGCCTTCAACTACGTCGCCTCGTCGTCAGTCTTGGTCGACGACCAAACGGTCAAAACCAAAGGCGGCCCCGGTGCCGACCTCATCCTGTCGGTGAACTTCTAAAAGGCCGCAATGACCATTTTCAGCCATAATTTGAAGTTCCTGGCGGTGGCCTTGGCGGTCATGCCGTCGTGCATCTCGTCGCCCTCCGCGCCCGATCGGGAAGACGAGGTCTTGAACGGCACGATCGCCTACCCGTTCGTCGACGAAAACGAGTCCATGGGCAAGAACGGGCCCGAGGACAAATTCATCATTCGCTCCGCCGTCGGCAACCGCGAATACACCATCGAAATCCCAGGCGCCGCTCGGGACTACGACGTGCAAGTCCCGCTCGCTGATATCGGCGAAACCGACGGCGACGTCACCGCCGGGCGTCGCCCAAAATCCTTGGCCAACCCCGTCCAGACCGACAAGGAAATGGTCGCCGCCCTGCCCCGCCTCGACAAGAACCGGCCGACCGACACGGCTATCCTCGACTCCGCCTTCGGCGTCGGCGGCGCCGACGGACCGAAGCAGTCCCCGAGCTACACGCTCGGCATGGCAAAGGTAAACGAATACTACAAACGCCGGCAATTCGAGTATGCCCTCGTCGAAATCAACAACATGCTGGCCTTCTATCCGAACAGCCCGAAGATGCACAAAATGAAGGGCACGATTCTGCTGAAAATGCGCAACCTGCCGCTTGCCGAATTAGCCTGGATCAAAGCCCTGGAGCTAGACCCGACGGACCGGGTCGTCCGCCAAGCGCTCGACAAACTGCAAAAGCGCATCGTGCAGTCCGGCAAGGCCGTGACCCCGGGAACGCCGCTCGACCAGCCTCCGGAAGTCATCACACCGGTCGGCACGGTGGCTCCCAAGAAGGAAAACGCGCTGGCGCACTAGACTGCTCTCCGGCCGTTCCTCCTTCAGAGATTCTTTTATTCTTTGAATAGCTGGGGCTCGAGTCGCCTCCCTTTTCAAAGAAAAAAAGAATCTCTGAAGAACTGAACGGACTTTTCAACTGTTCGCGACCACGAACTCGACGTCCGACTCGAGATCGGCGGATTTGAGCTTGCCGGCGCACTTCGTGCAAATCAAGTCGCGCGGCATGACGGCGAGCTTTTCCTTGAATTCGACGAGCAACAGCCGCTCGCGAGCACATTCTTCGCAAACGAACGACGATTGCAGCGACATGATGCGGCAACCTTCGGTGAACGCCGGCACCATGATCGCCATGTCGATGAAATTGTGGTGACAGCTCTTAAAGCTGACCTTGCGCGTCTGTTTCCAGCGCTGGATCGCGCCGATCCAGCCCTTGACGCCGATGGAGTTGATCTTGCCGATCTCGTCGCAGTCGATCACGAGATCCTTCTTCCCGGCCGCCTTCTCGACGGCGACGAGCACCGCGTCGATGTCGTCGTCAATGTCGCCAGTGAGGCGGACGGAGGCGGCATCTTGCGAAGGTTCGACTTTAAACTTCATCTTAGAATACCTCGGCGCAGTTTCGCTTTGGTCTCAAAGCTTCACAGCGGCCTTTGACTTGGCCGACTTCATCTTTTGACAAGCTCTTCACTTGCATGACTTCCAACTGGAAGGCCGCGTGACCCGTCTGCTTCAAATCGGCTTCGACGAAGTAGAAGTTGTCGCCCTGCACCCAGGCGCTGTCGCGGCCATAGAGGCGCACGCGCACGGGGGCTTTGTCCTTGAAATGCTTCCAAAGGCTCTCAGTCGCCGGCGCCGAGCGCAGCTCGATCGCATAGCCCGTGTCCGACTCCGAGATCGAGGGCACTTCCCAGTACTGCACGTTGAAGGGAGTGAACGACATCAACTTGGCTTCCGCCGGCAGGGCGAGTGCTTCCTTGACGATCTTGTCGACGACGTCCTTGGCCGAAGGACTCATCGCGCAGTCGATGCCGAGGATGAACGACACCATCTTCGGGTTGTAGTAGTTGCCTTTGATGTCGATGCGGCCGGAGCCGCCCGTGCAAGGAAAGCCCATGGCCAGCCATGGCGTGTCTTTGGCGTAGCCTCGGTGCCCGTCGCGAGTGACGCAGGGCTTCATCAAATGAGTCAGCACGACGTTTTTGCCGGGAAGATTCACCGGCGGCTCGTTGGGCACCTTCTCGAGCACCCGGCAGGAATCTTCCGGCATCGGCGCCGCAGGCTTCGCCGGGGCTTGAACCTTCGCCGCCGCTTCCGCTTGGGCCGGAGCTTGCCCATCAACCGGTTCACCGGTCTTTTCTGCGTCCTTGGTGCAGCCGGTCAGAGCTCCGAAGGTAACTGCGACAGCGGCCAAGGTATGCGCGAGACGGAACATGGGTGCTAGGCTCCCTGGAGACCAATGGTGACGACACGTAAGAATTCTACCGCTTCAGGCTTTTTCCGCAATGCGAGTGTCTAAGACCTTCATCAGATTGTATATCCCGGCGACCCCGAGACTTAGGACGATCGGCTCGAGCCAAAGCCCCACTGGACGGACCGGTAGGGCGCCGAGTGTGCCTGGCTCTACGCCGTCCGCCAAAAGCCGATGCGCCACGGCGAAGTCGCCCGTGTCGGCGAAGGCAGCAGCGAGAAAAATGAGGCCCATGGCGAAGAGCGCCAGCCAGATGCCTTCGAGAAAGCTCGGCAAGCCGGCGGCCGGAGACTGCGCGGCGCAGACCGCGATGACGACGACGCTGAAGGCGAAATGCAAGTCGACGCGCTCGACGACCGGCGTCAACCAATCGAGCGGTTGCCCGACCGGACTCAACCAAGCCACCGGCGAGAGGAAATGCCAAGCGAGCATCGCCGTAGCGAAGGCCGCGACCCACCCGAGGCTCACCGTCAACCAGCGCCGCCGCCAAAAAATCCATAGCAGAAAAGGCACGTTGATCGTCCGAAAGAGCGTTCCTCTCTCGTAACTCAGCCGCCGCCCCCCGTCCGGTAGCGGTGGAAACTCCATGCCGAGCATCCAGCGCATCGTACCGGTGAAGCGGGCCATGACTCCCGCCGCTTCTGGCTGAGGCAGCGACCCTTGGCGGGCGAAGACCTCCCGGCGGCGGCGATTCATGCCGCGGAGCCTCCGTATGACGGGCCTGGCCAGGCGCCGGCGGTAGAGGAACCCAACCGACAGAAAAAGTGGCGTCGCCAAGCAGAGCGCCGTCAAAGACCGGTCGAAAGCGCTAGCGAGCAATGCCGCCACCACGGCCCCGGCCAAGCTCACGATGGCGCCGGACCGGATGAAGTGGAACATGCAGGTCAACCACGTCGTAATGAGCAGCATCACCGGAAAATCGATCGAAACGCTGCCAATCTCGGCAAGCAGCCGGCCGCGGCTCAGCAGCATGGCCGCGACGGTCAGCGAGATCGTCCACGAGCTGGTGACGAATCGGGTCATCAGGGAGGCCATGAGAACGGTCGCGACGAAGAGCCACTGGTTGATCTTGATAGGGATCCGATCTTGCGGGGCAATGTATTCGCAGCCCGCCATGCCGAGGAGGGCATAACCGGGCGAGGCCAGCGACAGGTAGTTGCGCTGCATGTCGTCTTCGAGATCGGTCGGGAGCACGGCGTCACGGCTGAGGAACCGCCCGGGCTCGCATCCGGGCCCAACCTCATGGCGCAGCATTTCGAGCGAAATCAGCGCCCGTGGCTCGACTTCCGCCTCGTAGGAACGCAGTTGCATCCACACCAGGCGCATCAAGATCATGACTAATAGAATGATCGGAAAGGCGATCCTAAGGCGTCGCCACCGCCTACCCCCCGCCATAATTCGTCCTCCATACAAAACTATAACGTTTTTCGGCCGTTGCGGCCAAAGGATATATGGAGGCCTTAACACTTGGGTTTAGGAGGCTTTATTTTTAACAATTTATATTGACATTATCTTATCGATTTAATAAATATGCCGCATAAATTGGTAGAAGTTGCAGAGGACATCTTGTAGATTCTGTCGGATTGAAGCCGATTTCACCAATTGTTTAGACTCTATAGATTCATCTGCTTTTCTTAGAAACGGCAGGAGGGACGCATGGCATCCGTCGAGCTCAGACCAGGGGACACGCTGAACATCATTTGGAGTTCAGTGCAAGACACGCCACTTGGCGTGAAGGAAGTCGAATCAAAATTCGCCTATTCCTATGACGAACTGCTAGCTCGCCTGAAAGCCAAGGGCCGTGCCGGTAAATCGCGCCGCTCGGGAACCAACGGTGCGCGCTTCAGCCGCATCGTCGCGCTCGCGACCAACGCTCTGCGCAAGGGCAAATGGTCGACCGGCGCCGACATCGACCGCGACGAAGTGTTCGCGAAATTGATGCGCCGCTTCAGCGAGCTCGACGCGACCGAATACAACAACATCACGGCGAATGCCAAAACCTCCCTCATCTTGCTCTATCAGGGCCGGGCCGCTCTCAAGGTTCCCCAGAAGAAAGATTTGAAGGATGCGATCGATGCCATTGGACTCGGCGACAAAATCTGAGTTCCAAGTTCGGGGCATCAACCATGTCGGCCTAGCGCCGAAGGACCCAGCGAAAGCACGCTGGTTCTTCGGCACGGCGCTCGGGCTGCCGCTCCTCGGCCAAGAGCTGGTGAAAGACCAGCAAACCGACACGGTCATGATCAGTTCTTTCGAGCAACCGCCGTCTCCTCCCCAAGAACGCCTCGAAATCCTCGCGCCTGAAGGCGGCCAAGGGCCGATCGCCAAATTCTTGGAAAAGAAGGGCTCGGGCATTCACCACGTGGCCTTGACGGTTACCGGTTTGGTGCCGCTCTTAGCCCGCCTCAAGGGTTTGGGCGTGCGCCTGATCGACGAGGCGCCGCGTGCAGGCGCTCATCACACCATGATCGCGTTCGTGCACCCCGAAGCAACGGGCGGCCTTTTGGTCGAGCTCGTCGAACAGCACTGAGATTTGTCAGGCGGCCCCGACTCCCGATTAGGTTCGCCGGTATCGGCAAGGACCGGGACGGCCGCGTGCAACCGCGCCCATCAAGCCTGATAACCGCCTGAATCCCCGCAACTTTATTCAGAATTTCAGATTAATACTCAAGCTAATTCTAGCCCCCACCGATGGCTTTACTATTAGGTTTCTTTGACTTGTCAGGAGGTTTCATGCGCCGGTCACAACTGATCCCCTTCGCCCTTGCTACCGCCACGGTCGTCGGCCTTTCCGCCTGCGATAAAAAAGACGCGGTGGCGACCGACCCGTCCGTCACCGACGATACGACCGGCTTGGTAACCTCGCCCAACGGCGGCGGCGACGATGGCTCCAGCGACGGCAGCGGCGGCGGCGTAGCCGTTCTTACCAACACTAAGACTGAAACGAAGACGAGCACGGCGACGAAAACCGTTGCCAGCGTGACGAACCCGACCCTCATCGTCGAAGGCGGCAAGGCCATCGGCACGCTCCACGTCAAACTTGCAGACTTAGGTTCGCTTACGGGCATGGACAAAATCGAACTGCGCATCGCAGAAGGCGTAATTCCCGCTGAGTCCTGTACGTCAGGCGCCGTCGCGCTGACCGTGACGAGCAACTTCACGAACGTCGAGTTGACTCTCGACACGTGGATGGACAAAGTCTACGGCTTCCGCGCTTGCGTCTATAAAGGCGCAGAGCTCCTTGGCAGCGGCGGGAATAGCGGCTCGTCGCAAGACCATCACACGATCTTCGTTACCTCGGACTCCTACACTGGTGACTTGGTCTCGCCTTTCTACGGCTCCGCCTCCTTTAGCACTGGCCAAGAAGGCGCCGATTCCCGTTGCCAGTATCTCGCCAATGGCGCCGGCAAGAATGGCACTTGGACGGCTCTCCTCTCGCCCACCGGCATGAAGCCGAGCGATCTCGGCATGTATGGCAAGATCTACAACAACAAACCTAATCCGGAACTGGTGGCCAACAACCATACGGAATTCTGGAGCACGGATCCCTTCCTCGCGGACCTCAACGCCGATGAGCATGGCAATGCCGTCATAGGCAAGGCATGGTCGGGCTTCCAGGACCAGGGCTTTCCGACCTATTCCTACTGCGGCCAATTCACTTCGAACGGCAGCGGCGCCTCTGGCACGGTCGGCGACCCGACGACGCCAGGCGGCAATTGGGCGAACACGACCGACTCCACGTGCGACGTCCCACAGCATCTCTATTGCATCGACAAACTGCCCGGCTCGTTGACCATTCCGCCAGTCGCTACCCTCAACGCCGTTCAAGGTGGCGCCCCCGGTGACATGACCGTGTCGATCGATGTGCCGGACGATGTCAGTCACTACGGAACCGTAAAAATCTATGCGCTCGAAGGCAATCCTGATGAGGCCCAGGCCCCGTACCAGACCTGCCTGAACCTCGGCACCTATGAGACTCTGATCAGAACTCTTACCAAGGGCGGCTCCCCCGACGTCGTCGATGCCACGTTCAACCATGCCGCCGGCTCCGCGGGCTACTACAGTTACCGCGCCTGCGCGTTCGACTCCTGGGGCAACTTCGTCTCCGGCGTCCAAAAGGCGGCGGTGTTGACGGGCACGGACTCCTTCAACCGCGCCTTCGTCCTCAATCAAGGCTCCCGCAAAGACGGCAACATGGGCGGCCTCGCTGGCGCCGACGGATTCTGCCAAGCGGCTGCCGCATCGGCCGGACTGACCACCACCTACCCGAACTGGAAGGCCCTTTTGTCGGCGCCGGGAATGGGCAATAGCGCCAAAGAACGCCTGACGCTGACGACCAAGATTTACACGGTCGGTTCGCTGTCCCTGTACGCGCTGAACCGTGACGACATCTTCACCATGAACCCCCGGTCCGGCATCATGCGCCATGCCGACGGCGCCTTCGCGGGCATAACCGACGCTTGGACCGGCACCAACGCCAACGGCTCGTCCTATGTCGCGCCATCAGACGGAACCTGCCAAGGTTGGACCTCAAATATCGTCGGCAACGTCGGTCACATCGGCTACGCCGACTATGCCGGGACCCAGAACTACTTCACCTCGAATCAAACCTGCAACACGTTGAAGGGTCTGATTTGCCTTAGCTCGCCTTAAAAAGCGCGCACCAGCCGTCCCAACCAACCCATTTCTTCCGTCCGCTTGGCCACCAAACGGAGGTTTTGTTTTACTTCGAATTCGCAGCCAGTCACTTTGAGCGCCACGAGGCCGTGCTGCTCGGCGAGGACGTCCGGCACGTAGCCAAGGGCGTCGCCGGCCCGAATGAGCTGAAGAAAAAGCGCCAGGCTCTC
>JAYWBY010000437.1:0-4315 GCA_043781115.1 Pseudomonadota bacterium | reverse complement strand
ACCTACATCTCGATGATGCTTTGGGTCGCAGGCTACAAGTTCAACCACGCCACGGTCGCGGCGATCCTCAATCAGACGTCGACGATCTTCACCGTGGTCTTGGCCGCGTTGTTCTTGAAAGAGCGCTTCACGACCCTGAAAGCTGCCGCAACGGCACTCGCGATCACTGGCGTCCTGATCATGACTTTGGCGTGATCGTCCGGTCGCACTGATCGGGCGCGCCGTGCCAGGTCGCGCCCACGATGATGCCTTGTTCGTTAGTCACAAAATCGACCCGGCAGCTGCGGGAAAAGGTCTGCATGTAGGGGCTCGCCCCCGTCGTGACGATCCCGAGCTTGTCGTAGGACAGGATGCTGCCCCCGTCCTTCTTGTCGTAGTTCCCCGTGGGGGCGCCCCACTGTCCGGCGAGAAGGTCGCTATCTTGCCCAACCCAGGTATTCAGACGCTGATCGAGTTCCTCCGCTGTCACACACCCGGTGACGACAAGGAGCATCAATGGCAGGACCATCCGTCTCATGCCCCAAGTCTGGACCGAACCCCCGAGAACTGCAAGACTATAAGATCATTAGAATGCCGACATTATAGTATTGATTTTAAAGAATTCTTGAGCTATTTTATGCCCCTTTCTATGGGGACCCGATGACAAGAAAATGCGGATACATCTCGCTGGTGGGGCGGCCTAATGCCGGCAAAAGCACGCTCTTGAACGCCCTCGTCGGCGACAAGATCGCGGGCGTTAGCCGCAAACCGCAGACGACGAGGAACCGCATCCTCGGCGTATCGATCCTAGGCGACGCGCAGATCTTGATGCTCGACACCCCAGGTGTCCACCACAACAGGAACAAGAGCCTCCTAAACGCCGCCATGAACCGCGTCGCTCTGAACACCGCGGCCGAAGGCGACGTCATCGTCTATTTGATCGACATGGGACGCGGCCTGACCGACGAAGACGAGCAGTTCATCCACGGCATCCTGTCGAATTCTCCAGCGAAGTTTATCATCGCCATGACCAAGATCGACGCCCACAAGTTCCACGACGTGGTCGCCGCCCGCAACAAGCTCGACCTGGCGATGGCTCAATTCTTCGCTCGGCCAGAAAACGAGCCCCTCATCGAACGGATGCTTCTCGACGAAATCCTAGAAGTCTCGGCTAAACGTCCCGAATCCGTGCTCGAACTGAAAACCATTCTGGCCAAGGCCTTGCCCGAAGGCCCGTGGCTATTCCCCGAAGACGATCTGACCGACATGCCCCGGTTTTTCATCGCGAGCGAGCTGATTCGCGAGCAGATCTTCCGCCAGCTGAACCAAGAAGTCCCTTACTCCACGGCCGTCAAAGTGACGGAAGTGACGTTCAAACCGGACGTCGTCCTGATTCGCGCCGTCATCATGCTGAACAGCAAGAGCCACAAGCCGATCATGCTTGGCAAGGGCGGCAGCCGCATCAAAGCGCTAGGCACGGCCTCACGCGAAGCGCTCGAGAAGCATTTCGACAAGAAGGTCTTCCTCGATCTGTCGGTACGCGTCGAAGAGGGTTGGACCTCCGACGAGCGCATGATCAACGAGCTCGCTCACCTTGGTGAATTGTCGCCGCCGGAGCTGCACACGTAACGAGTCGCTCGCGCCTTGCCGATTCGCCTTAGACGGCCAGACTTTGCCAAGGCGGCGAGGTCGCGGCACGCGGTAATTTCGGAGACGTTGAACCGCTTGCGGTAAATGTGCACGTCGACCGCCGCATTTGGCGCGAGATCACGGAGAAACGCCTCCTGACGGTGGTTCCAGGGCTCGGTCGTAAGGGCCAGGGCCGGGCGCGCCAGCAACTGAGGCTGACCGTCGCTTTCTGCGTCCTGAGGACGGAAATAACCAGTCTGCCTTTCGAGCTCGACGACGCGACGCGACGCCTCGTCGCATCCTTCAGGGAGCGCCAAAGCCGCGAGGATCGTGCGACGCCGCGACCAGAGCTCGAGCGCCACGATACGGTCTGCTTCGGGATCGAGTTGGCGGAGGATCGCCTGACTCAAGATCAAACTCTGGTCCCACTCGCCGGAAAGCATGAGCACGTCGAGAAGCCTGAGTTCCAGCGAAACCTCGTGGCGCCTGTTGCCGAGCGTCAGCACGATGCGGCTGGCGTCTGCTAGGTTCTGGCGAGCGGGCATCAAACGCCGAGCCAGGCATTCCTGACGAACGAGTTCAAGAAGGAGGGACGCTTTGGCGAATTTTTCTCCGGGAGCCAGATCTTTGATCTCGGTCTTAAGGCTTTGTATCGCGTCCGTGGCGGTTTGCGCGTAGCGCGCCCGATAAAGCACCGTCGAAATGCGCAAACTACGAAGCAGCTCACGACGATTACTTTGGCGCGCCAACGCCGCCGCCACGTCTAACGCATGCAGGCCCGCGGAAGTCTCGCCCGTGAGCACGTAGGTGTGGCCCAGAAGTTCATTCCAAAGCATCGACTCATAAGTAGCGCCGGCCCGCCGCGCGAACTCCCCCGCACGATGGACGCAGCGCAGCGCATTCGTCAGCCGGCCGGTCGCGTAGCGGTAGTAGCCAATGCCCTGATAGACGAAGAAAAGCGTCCTATCCTCGAGCGTGTTGTTCCTGAGCGAGAAGGCCCGCGCCAAGTGCTTCCTCGCGGCCTCGTAACGTCCCGCCGCGACCTGCGCAACCGCCAGATGATATAGGCAAAAGACGAGATCGTCGGGCGTCAAAAGCTCGCGTTGATGGGACAGCAAGAGCTCGGCGTCATTCGCCTGACCGAGAGCTGCCAACGACGCAACAACAAGCGGGGTCTCATCCGCGTCGAAACTCGAACCGCCCGAAATGATCGCGCGGTCGAGCAGAACGCCATAGTTTCCGCTATAAAATAAGCTTGTTAGCTCTGTTGCTGCATTATTCATCAGAGAAAGCCTAACATAAGATCCCATCGAATCCCATCGGCTTTGCGTCGTCCTAACGATCCGTAGTAGAGACCGGAGCGACTTAGGAGTGAACCCTGGACCAAGAATTCCTAGATAGGGCGAAAGCCCACTGGACCCCCGAACGGGAAGCCAAGGTTACCTCCGGTAAAGCCTGGCTGCTGAAGCCGAGCACCGCCGCGCCGCTCTTGCGCGTCCTTGGCCTGCTGAACCGCGACGCCTCGATGCCGGCGGACCACGTCCGAAAGTTCGCGCAAATCAACCATATGATTACGCTCCTCGTACCGCAGCTCAATGATCTTATGGCGCGCCACGGGACGGTGCGGATTCTCGACGCCTGCTGCGGCACGTCCTATTTGTCGCTGGCGCTCGGCTGGCTCTTCCACGAAGTTTGGAAGAAGCCCCTCCGCTTGATCGGCGTCGACTCCGAACCCGCCGTCGTCAAGACGAGCCAAGCGCGGGCGAACGAGCTCGGCCTAGGCGAGAGCCTCCGCTTCGTCAACGCCCGCATGGAAGACGTCGACTGGGAAAAGAGCCTTGCCGAACTCTTTCCCGACGAAGCAACGTCGACCTCCAATCACCGCCCGCACCTGATGGTAGCGCTCCATGCCTGCGACATGGCGACCGATCATGCGCTCGCCTTTGGCGTGAAATTGAAGTCGGACATGATTGCGGTGGCTCCTTGCTGCCACGCGGAGTTGGCTCGCAAGTGGAAGGACTTGAGCACCCTGACGCATCCGTTCGCCGCTGTCTTTCGGACGCCGAACCTCAGGCGCGACACCGCGGCGAATATTACGGACACCATGCGGATGTTACTGCTGCGTAGCCGCGGCTACGAGGTTACGGCCACTGAGTTCGTGCCGTCAGCCCACACACCCAAAAACCGCCTGCTGTTGGGGGTTCGTCGCGGCAGCTTCCTCAAAGAGGCGGCGGACCAGCACCAGGACTTGAAAGCTTCGCTCGGCGATCAGGGGATTAAATTCGAGGAGCTCTTGCTTGGAGTCTGACAAGGACTTTCAAGCATTGGCAGAGAGCCTCGCCGCGCATGGTTGGGCGGTCGACACCGAATTCCTGAATGGGGACGAATGCGCGACGATTGCAATACATCTGGCGGAGCTGCGGCAGCGCGGCGAATTTCGGCCGGCTGGCATCGGTCGGGGAAAAGACTTTCGCGTCCAAGCCGGTGTGCGAGCCGATCTCATCCATTGGCTGGACAACTCGGACACCCCGTCGCCGATGCAGATTGCCACAGGTCGCCTCGAGTCGCTCAAAAAAGCGTTGAATCGAAGCCTGTTTCTCGGACTGAAGGCCTTTGAAGGACACTTGACGATTTATCCGCCCGGCGCCAGCTATCAGCGCCATGTCGACAACTTCCGAGGTGGCTCCTCTCGAACGCTCTCGTGCGT
>JAYWBY010000436.1:0-4318 GCA_043781115.1 Pseudomonadota bacterium | reverse complement strand
AACGTGAGCGCGACGCTGCACTGATCGCAGCTCACGATCGTGCCGCACCCCTCGCACACCACGCTCGGCGCGAAGCCGCGGCGGTTCAGGAAGAGGATCGTCTGCTCGCCGCGCGCGAAGCTCCGCGCCGGGAGCCAGGCGGCCTGCACGTCGAGGCGCTCGTATTCGAGGGCGGGCAGGCTTAAGACGACCGGCGATTCGCCCGCGGCATCCATGAAGGCCGCCATGGTCTTGGCGTCGACTTCCGTCGAGATCTTGAAAGGAGAGCCGGCCAACTCTTTCACCGACGTGTCGCCGAGCACGCTGAGCGGGACGCCTGCGGTAGTTTTACCGGCCAAGTCGAGGTTCCACGTCAGTCCATCGAGCATCGCCACGCCGCTAGAGCCGCGCAGATAGTCGATGTCGCTCTTTTGAACCCACGCCAGCGACATCAAGATCGACATCAACGCCAATGCGAGAATCAAGGCAATGGCCATCTGGGGCAAGGCGCGTTCGCCCATCGGCGGCAACAGCACGCGCCGCGACTCATAGAGAAGGTTCAACCGCCCGAGCACGGTCGGCGACGCGGGGATGGGACTTTCATGGCTCATACCCCCTCATCGGCCGTCCCCGCCCGATGTTGACGCCTAATTCAGGACACCCGACGTAATCGAAATTCGGGAATTCGATTACGTCGGGTGTCCTGAATTAGGCTGAATTAGGGGGTTGATTTTGTGCCCATAACCCGACGGATTTTGGTTTATTCCAAAAGCATAGCCGCTGTCTCGTCGACCGGAAGCCGGCCTGTATGGGCCACGAGTAGGCGCAGCTGGCCGTCCCAATAGACGCCCCGACCTTGCCGGCGCGCCGCTGCCTCGTTGGCGACGACGGGCAGGGGCACTCCGTTTACCTTGACAGGGCGAGCGCCGGTCTCGCCGTGGAAACGCAACCAGTAGTCGCGCATCCTCGGCGCACCGGGGTAAGAACCAACGCCCGCGCCAACGACCAATTCGCGCGCACCATCGTCGTAGTTAAAGATCGTTCGCCGCACCGCGCCTGTCTGGTATCCGGCCGTGATGCCGTCGTCGTCGACGAGCTCGAAGCGTCCGTCGGCGCCAGCGTAAATGTCGACCTCTCGCGTCGCGGCGTCGGCCTCGGCGAGCGTCAAGGTCGCCCCTGCTTTCGGGATGATCGCGCCGGCCTTGACGTAAAGAGGCAGGCGTCCTCCCGTCGAATGCCGCGCGATCGTGACGTTGCCCGCCAGAACTTGGTCGTCCCAAAAGTCAAACCACTTGCCGGGAGGCAGCCAAATGCCGGCGCCAGCCGCGGTGTCGGGCGCGACCAACAAGGAATCGCCCCAAAAATACTGCTGATCCGCGGCCCACGCCTCGCTCCGGTCCGGATATTCAAAGAGCATCGCCCTGGCCATAGGCAGGCCCGTTTCGTGGGCATGAAAGGCGGCGCTGTAAATGTAGGGCATCAACTGCATCCGGAGTCGCCCGTAGGTGCGTGCGTCCTCTTGCGCCGCGGCGCTAAATTGCCAAGGAAAGCGGAGGCCGAGGCCATGCGGCTTCCAAAGCGGCGCGAAGCTACCGAAGGCCAACCCCCATCGCCGGTAACTGCTGTCGGTCGGCAGCGCCTTGAAGCCGCCAGCATCGTGGCCCCAAAAGGGAAAACCCGACAAGCCGGCGGCGAGCATCCCTCGCACCTCGAGCCGCATTTCGGCGTCGCCGACTTCGAGGTCGCCGCTCCAGAGGCTTGCCCACCTCTGACCGCCGGCGCTCATGCCACGAGACATGAAAAAGGGCCGTTTCGTGCCATGAAATGCGTCTTCCCAGCCTTCGCCGACGGCTTTGGCGAGGAGCAGAAAGTAGTCGTTGGCGTGCTCGTTCCAGTCGCGGCCGTCGTGAAGGAGGCCGGTCGGCGCCACCGGTTCGTCGAACTCGTCGAGCCAGAGAAAGTCGCCGGGGTAGCCGAGCGCCGGGTCGAACGCCTTCGACCAGACTAGTTCCCAGAACCACTGTCGCACCCGCGCCACCGAAAAATCCGGCCAATCGGTAGTGCCGGGCAAGGCGAAACTTGGTTCCCAGCCCGCCGAGAGCGGCGCGTCGGCGCGGTTGAAGTCCAGGAAATTGACGACGCCCTGATCGTGGGTCCAATCCGCAAACGCCGACGGGTCCGGATAGCGCTCAACGTTCCATTCCCAAGGCGCGGTCTTGCCCCCGCGCCAGCCGTTGTCGTGCACCAAAACACCGGTCGGCCAGCCGCCGGCTTTTAGCCGTGCGAGTTGGGTGTGCCACCACTCTTCGTCGCTCGGCAGCGTGTCGTTGAGTTTATCCGAGAAACCGAGGGTAAAAGCCGAAAGAGGCGGCAAGGATGGCCGCCCCGTCAGCTGCGTATAGCGGTCCAAGACGTCGGCGGGTCGAGGGCCGGCGATGAAAAAAAAGTCGAGGCGACCCCCCGCCAAAGCGAAGGAAAAATCGTCGTCGCGGAAGGCGAAGCGGTTCGGATGCGGATCGTTGACGAAAATTCCGTAGCCCCGAGACGACAAAAAGAAGGGCACCAGCAAAGGCGCTTGCAGCTCGCGATTCCGTTCGATGATTTGGCCCGCCAAGTCGAGCTTGGCGACTCGGCCGAATGCCCCGTGGCCGAGCCCCGCGAAGTGCTCGCCGGCCGCTTTGACGAAATGCGCCGCCACGGCCGTGCCGTTGGCATAACGCCAGCGGAGCTTCCGCGCTCCCGCCGCGGGAGCCTCGACCGTCCATTCGATGTAGTCGCCCTCGTCGTTTTGAAAGTCCCCATAACCCGAGCCGCTGAAGCCGCCGTTGGCGCTGCTCCTGACGACGCCGCCGAGCCTTGCCGCCTCGGCTTCAAAGCGGCCATTGACGCCTTCGACCGCCAAATAATCGATGTTTGGGCCAGATTCGCCGTTGGCCGTCAACCGCACGACGTTGACTCCGGCGCGGAGCACTGCCGTCGCCTCGCTGTCAGCCCAGCGCTCCCAAGAAGTCGTGCCCGGAAACGGCTGCCGGAAATTGACGACCGTGCCGTTGACGCGCAGCTCCAAGGCTCTACCGCCAACTTGATTGCTCCGCGCAACGTCCTCGAAGAGGCGACCTCGTTGGTCGCCGGCGAGCCGGAATTCCAACTGGAGGGGCGATTTGTGCACAAGCACTTCCGCTCCTCCGCCGCCGGCGTCGGGCGTAAAATGCAGGGAGTCGCCTTCGTCGGCGGCTGACCACGACTCGGAGAAGTCGTGCCGCGCGACGCTTTCGTAACGATCATCGGCGAACGGCTCTTGGCCGTCGTCGACCGCCTGCACGCGCATCATGCCGTTGCCGTAGGGCGTGAGCCTCAGTTGACGGCCGTTGGTCGATGTCACGACCCAACCGCGTCCGTCGCGGGCGACGCTCGCGAAATCACCCAGCCTCCCGGCGCTCGACCAGTCGGTCGCGGACGACTCTCCTAGCGCGACCCGCGACGGAACGCAGCAGAGGGCGACGAGTAAAAGCCTGCGGGCGAGTGAGGATTGCATCCAATATCCCTACCCCGAGCCGGGACCCTAGGGCAAGGATCGACTTCCAACGCCTCACCCCATCGACTACTTGCAGCAGGGAAGCTTGAAAGTGTTGGAACAAGAAGACATTGCGAGACTGACGCTGGCAACGGAGGGTCCGAAGGCCGACCCATTACCGCTTGTCCAGCCATTGCAATTAGTCTTGAAGCCGGTGTTACCTTCACAATTGCTGCTGCCCGTGGAGGTTTGGGCTGTGCCATCTTTGGTGGTTTGGCACATGTTTCCACCACGATCGACAGGTATTCCTCCATCGATACTCCAAGCATTGTCGGACCACGGGTAGGTAGCTCCTAGACGGAGCACCTCGTCATAAAGGCAAGCGTGCGAGCCGGAATAAGCCGCTTCACATTTGTCATTGGCGCCTTTTAGGCCGCCAAGGTTTCCCGAGTAAGTCGAGGTCGTGTAGCCCATCCATGTCACACCGTTTGACGCCGCGTCTACGTACGCCTTGGTCGCAGCATCTGTTGTCACCGTTGGCGCGCCGACGTTGACGATCTTGTGGGTAGCCATGTCAAGCTTGCCGTCGCCGGATACCGCCGCCAGGACCGTGCCGCCGCTTGCTTGCCATTCCTGAAGATTGCTCGTCTGAGTCGAATGCGCTCGTACGATGAGTTGTTGGTTGTCTGCGGCGCCGGTTACTTGGAGGCGGCCCGCCGGTGTCGTCGTGCCGATGCCGACGTTGCCAAACGCGCCGAATCCATTGGTATTCAAGGCCAATGTTCGCATCGCGACGTTGTCGCCAAATCCGATCCAACCGTAGCG
>JAYWBY010000435.1:0-4319 GCA_043781115.1 Pseudomonadota bacterium | reverse complement strand
GGACGGGTCGTTCGGCTTTGCTGACCGTGGTCCAGGAGAAGCTGACGCGGTCGTTTGGACGCGGAAAGTGCCGTTGCATTTTGCCTCGCCTACCGCGGAAGATCTGCAATTGAGCGCAACCGTCTACGACGAAAATCTTCAGCCCGCCGGCGACTGCTCGCTGGCAGTTCAGCAAGCAGACATTCCGTATCCACCTCCAACCTGCTCGGTCGCAATAACTGCGTACGGCAATCAATGCGTCCTCGTATCCCAAACGAACCACGGCAAAGTCTCCGGCGCGAATCCTCCGTCACCATGGAACTGCGGCCTGCTACCGGTCACCAAATACACTTATTCGGGCACCGTCTCAGGGCCGGGGGGATCCGCGACCTGCACGGCCTCTTTCACCACGGCAGACTTTGCCCCGGATGCGACACCACCGGTTATGGCGCCCTTGGCGCAAATCTCGCAAGCCGTAGACAACGCCTTGCCTCCAAAGCCGGTGGAGTCTGTAACCTCCGTCATTCGGACACGCTTCGGCCGGGATCCCGCGGGTCAATGCTACAGAGTGGAAGTGCTTAGGGAACAGATCGGGCCCAGCGTCCGACAATACGAACGGACTGAAGCGATCGCATGTACCAGTCACTGAAAAAATCTCTTGCAAGACTCGGCGGAGAGCAAGGCACTTCGCTACTATCCGTGATGATCGGCGTGGGACTCTTGTCCATGGCCGCCTTGATATTGATGAACGGCCTCGCCAACGACAGATCCGAAGCAGAAATGCTGAGGGCGCGGCGGAGCGTACGCGACATCGAGGCGAGTCTGCGCGTCTATCTCTGGGACCAGGTGAAGTCTCATGCCGCCGCTGGCTGCTCGAAGGAAAAATTCATCGACCTCATGTCGAACCAAAAGATTGGCGCAACCGCGATTCCTCGCCTCGCCCTCGGTGCGATTCCGACGGAGGGATCGGCACCCGACATTCACAAGGACGCCGCGCGTCGCTGTGCCAACCCGGTGATTCCCACCTCGACCGGAAGCTCCTTTCACTTCTGTCTGTACATCGAGAGCCTAGAAAAAGACGAAGAGCGCGGTTCCTTTCTCACGGGCAATCAGCCCTTCGCCGAAGTCTACGTAAAGCTTCGCCATCCGACGGACAACACCGCTGCATCGTGCTCCGAGCTGGCATTCAGCGCTACGACGACTGCGTCGATTTACTACGGCATCTACTGGTCCCGCGGCAAAGTTGCGACCGGCCTCGACTACGGGCGCTACCTGGGGGCTTTCGATGCCTCGCGCTAACCAACACCAAAGCGGCTTTACCTTAATTGAGATGCTGGTCGCCTGCGGCTTGGTTTCCGTGCTGGCCTTTGGCGTCATGCAGTTTTTCTCGCACCTCGGGCAGTCGCAAAGCGCTTCTCAGTCGCGCCAAAATGCCACGGAGGAGTTGGGTGTCTTGGCGGATCTCGTCAGCGAGGCCCTAAATTTTCGCGTTCACTCGTCTAGGGACTTAAGCCTCGCCCCCGCTGATCTGCGCACCGCTCCCTTCTTTGCGATCGGCCGTTGCCTTTTTGGGCTTTGCGCCCAGGCGAGGTTTCCGATTTTCCCTTCCCCGACCGGAATCCCGGTCGTCGCGAGCATCAGCAACTCCTGTGTTGCCGACGCACGAGGGCGCGCTTTCAATTTCTCCAGCGTCACGAACCCTTGCAAGCTCAAATGTGCCGCCGGCCGGGTGCCGGTCGTCACCATTGTTGGTAAAAATATTAAACGATTTCCGCCACTTAAAATGTCCGACGCGCTCAAGGCGCACGACATGGTAGGAGCCTCGGTCTGCTTCGATTGGCGGACCACGGACGGCGTCCGAGACGACTTCGTGGGAGTACGAGTCTACGGCGGCTTCATCGGCGAGAACGGTCAGGTTACCGCAGCCAGACGCAACATATCCGTGCCGCTGGTGCCGTTGACCGGAAGCATGATTACGATCGTGCGCTGAGCGAGTTGAAAAGGTTCGTCAACAGGTAGAAATATTCGTGGGCGTCGACCGCTAAGACCATGCGCCCACCGCAGGTGCATTGCTTTACCGGAGGCGTGACTTGGTCGTTGACCAGCTTGACCTCGGCGATTTGCACCAAAATCCCCATGCCGATGATGCTACAGGCCTGGCAGTCATAAGGGGCATATACCGATGTGACCTTTGCCTTGACTCCGGCCCGGTCGAGCAGCCGGACGCTATTGAAGGTGTCGACGAGCACGCTTGGACATTCCTGCAGCTCAATCGGGCGGCCGCCCGCAACGTCGATAAAGTCGCGCAGCTTCCTCGTCCCGATACTGGTAATCGAATCCACGGCCGAAAGATTCAGCCGCAAAACCGGCTCGGTCGATTTTAGGATCTGGAGCAAGTCCGTGTGGGCATCGATGGTGCCGGACAAATGCCAAACACCGCGACGGAGCGCCAGCGTTCCTTGGACCATGGGCGACGACCTCAATACGGGAAGCGGTTTCTTGAAACTAGCGTAACCCCTTCCCAATGATTCTGTCCAGTTAGTGTGCTATGACCGCGGCCGACCGAACGATTGGGTCCAAAGGACGCCGACCCTCGCCATGCCGATTTCAGTGTAATTCGGCGACATGATGTTCATGCAGTGGCCGGGGCTCTTGATCCAGGCTTCTACCACGGCATCCAACTGGTCGGCGCTGAATCCTCCCGCGATGTTCTCGCCCGCAGCCAAAAAGTTGTAGCCGGTGTCGTTTATTCGGGTCCCTGGATCGCTGCCGTCTTTGCCGATGTGGTCGAAGAAGTTGTCGCGCTCCATGGCCGTCGAGTGGCGAAGCGCCGCCTTGTACAGGAGCGAGTTCCACGCCAACGCGGCAACAGCTGGCATGTGCTGAGCGCCGCAATCGCGCGCCACGGCGCGCTTGGCGTTAACTACAGCCAAATAAGCTTGAATCGTGGCAGCCAAGGGATCAGTGGACGCCGGCTTGGTCGTCGGCGCGGGAGTTGCAGTCGCGGGAGTCGCCGGGGCAGAAGCCGTCGGGATGGAAGTCGTCGAACCTTGATTGGTCGGCGGCGAATTTGGCATTGAGACCGCGTCCGACGACTTTGGCGCTACCGTGAACCGAACGGCATCGAACACCTTGTCGGCTTCCAGGTCGACGGGAAACTGACCGCTAGCCGGCAAGCTGACCACATGCTCGGAAGAGACGGCGAGGGCGACCACATGACTTCCGGGTGCCACGTTGAGGATGGTAAAGGCGCCATGGGCGTCGACCTCCGAACGCGGCTCGCCGTCGTCCATCGCTCCGTTGCCATTCATATCAATATACGCGGTGGCCTTAAAACCGGGCACGGCTAGTTGCGTCGTCGTGACTTTCGGGGCGAAGCCGCGCAACGAGACTAGATGGGCGTCGCTCGTAAGGTCAAAGGTCGAAAAGAAGAAGTCCCCGGAGGCAGCCTCGAGGTAGGCGCCTTCCGCGCCCTTTAGCTGCATCACTTCTTGGCGCGAATCGATGACGGGAGAGCCGTGCTCGTCGGTCGCATAAATCGATACGGCTCCCCGCGTCCATTCCGACACAATGACCGCATTGGCTGTAACGCCGGGAGATTTCGCGGGAACGTAGGAAAATCCCTCTGGTCCGACGTCGGCCAAAGTAACGTCCTCGGTTACGCCGCTCACCGTCAGGCCCTTCTCGCGAGAAATCGTAACCTCGAAGGTCCGACCGGAGGGCCAGTTGACGAGTTTGATTTTGCCTTTGTTGGCGTAAGATTCGGGGATCACGGCCAGAGCGGCATTGGACTCGTTTCCAGCAAAGCCTTCGAGCGAAATGCCCGCCTCTTTCAGACTGGCAACACCCAACGTGACTTTGCTCTGCACGTCAATCAGCGCCAACTCGTGGCGTGGCCAACGCGACATCAACAGGGTCTTGTCGTCGAGAAAGGCGCAACCACCGTCGTTGAAGGGGGCGTCGACCAGCTCTTCTGCTTGCCCCACAAAGCCTGAAATATGACCGAATTCATCGCGGGTGACCTTGGCCTTGTAGAGCTTGCCGTTTAGCCGATTGGCGTTGCCGCCGATCAACAGACTGTCGCCGACCCCGGGGATCGCCGTGATGCAACCATAGGGCAACGGCACTCCGGCGGGCTGGCCCAAATTCACCGCCGAATAGTGGTCTTTGAATTGATCGGTTACGGTGACGACCTTTTCACCATTTGACTCTTCCGCTTTCGCCTCAACGGTGCCACTAACCGTCGCCAGACCAGGCTCCCTCTTTGCGGGAGCCTTGGGCGAGCCGCTTTCGCCGCCCGATCCCGTCGCGCCCGCACTAGTGGCGCCGCTATCGCCGCT
>JAYWBY010000434.1:0-4331 GCA_043781115.1 Pseudomonadota bacterium | reverse complement strand
TGGGTGAGCAGATCCAAGGCCTCGGGGTTGACGACGGAGCGCAAGTCGTTCGCGCCGAGGACGCGGGTCAAAGCGTCGCGAAAACCTGGCTGATTCTTCGCGACCATGTCGCCTAAGCCCGCAGCCTTGGCGCGCGCGGCGAGCGGCAGTCGTTGCTTCAGCGCTACGGCCTCGTCGCCGTTGCCGACGATCGCCAGGTACCCCTGCAGCGACTTGAGGAGGAGCGCCGTTCGCGCACCGGCCTCCGCGGCGGAACAAAGACCGGCTTCGCAGGCCCCGACCGCTGGATTGGCTTTGATGCTTTCGTAGAGGAAGGCCGTGATGCTGGCCGACGCGCCGCCAGCCAAGGCGTCTAGCGGCCCGTAAAGCTCCGCCAACCGCGCCAGGGCAGCGACGTGCGCGAACGTCGCGTCTTCATCGCCACGTAGAGCCGCGCAAAACCTCGGCGCTCCGGCAACCGCCAGCGGCGCCGACGCCAAAGGCGCGCCGGGCCCTTCCGCCGTTTTACAGGCAAAGGACGTCAAGGCCAGCGAGACCAATAGATAGCGGGAGGGGAGGTGCATTCCGCGATAATAGGGGATTTCCGCCCCCGAGACGAGGCGAAGTAGGAGGGTTCCAAAAAAAGAGTCGTAATATCCGCATCATAACGGGCTGGCGCGGAAGGTTTCGTTTCGCTATAAGAGAGCCTCGATTCTTAAGGCTTTTTTAACTCTTTCGTCTCTTTGAAGGACCGTCATGCTCCGCACCATCATCGAGGGCCACCTCAAAAACGCAGAAGGCGCTCTTGCCGCTCGCATCAAGACCCTCACGGAACAAAAGCTAACGCCCAAGGCGTGCAAAAAAGATCCTACGGTGATCCGCTTCCAAGCGGTCATTCGGAAATACAAGGGCCGCATCGGCGCGCACGACAGAGTCGCGGCCGTGATCGCCGATTTGGAGACCCGTCGCGCCGAGCGCGCCGCGCGTCCCAAAGTGCCGAAGGAAAAGAAAAAAGCGGCGCCCAAGGCGAAAGACGCCAAGCCGAAAAAGCAGCCTAAAGCGCCGAAGCCGGAAGCCTAAGCTCCGGTCTCAGCTTTTCGCGACGCAGCACTTTTTGAACTTCTTGCCTGAGCCGCACGGGCAAGGATCGTTGCGTCCGACTTTGGGCGCGTCGCGCATGAACGGAGCCATGGCGTTGCCGTGGCTGCAGTTCGGGCCGTGAACGTGGCCGTGATCATGGTCGTGATCATCATCAAGATGCGCGTGATTGTGATCGTGGTCATGGTCATGGTCATGGTCATGGTCGTGAGCAGGAGCGGGTGCGGCGGGTTTTTTCGGGTCGGTCATGGTCTCGTCCTCGGCAATTGTCCGGGTTTTATGCGACCGGAAGGCGTAAGCCAAGGCCTTTCTAGGCCCGGGTCGCTTCCAGCATTCGCTGACGGAGCCAGTGATCCATGATCACCAAGGTCGCCATCGCTTCCACCATCGGGACGGCGCGAGGCAGCACGCACGGATCATGGCGGCCGGCTTTCGGTTTCAGCTTTTGCGCTTTGCCCGCGGCGTCGACGGTGTCTTGCTCTTTGAAAATGGTCGACACCGGTTTGAAGGCGACACGGAAGTAAATCTGTTCGCCGTTGCTGATGCCGCCTTGGATGCCGCCGGAGCGGTTGGTCGCCGTGCGGATCTTGCCGCCTTCGTTGGTGAAGGCGTCGTTGTGCTCGGAGCCGAAAAGCTCGGTCGACTGAAAGCCTAGACCGATCTCGAAACCTTTACTTGCGGGCAGGCTCATCATGGCCTTTGCCAAGTCGGCCTCGAGCTTGTCGAATACGGGATCGCCCAAGCCGACGGGCACGCCGCGCACGACGCAGGCGATCGTCCCGCCGACGGTGTCGCCCTTTTGTTGCGCGTCGGTGATGATCTTAGTCATTTGATCGCGCGACCGCTCGTCGGGGCATCGCAGCATGTGGGCTTCGACGGCGGCGCGCTCGACCGCACCAGCGTCGGGGATTGTCGCCTTTACGCCCTTCACTGAATCAACGAAACCAACGACGGCGAAACCTGGGATTTTGGCGGCAAGGATTTGCTCGGCGACTGCCGCCCCGGCGACCCGGCCGATAGTCTCGCGGGCGCTGGCGCGGCCACCGCCGCTGCCGGGCCTGACCCCGTATTTGGTCAACGTCGTGTAGTCTGCGTGCGACGGCCGGAAGACTTGGCTCATGTCGGAATAGTGCGACGGAATAGCGTCTTCATTGCGCACCATCAACGTCAAGGGCGTCCCGAGCGTCACGCCCTGGTCCAGGCCAGACAGGCATTCCACGCGGTCTTTTTCGTTGCGCGGCGAGCTGATGGCGCTTTGGCCTGGGCGGCGCCGGTCGAGCCAAGCTTGGACGAGCGTCAGGTCGAGTTTGTAGCCAGGCGGGCAGCCGTCGATGACGACGCCGACGGCGCCGCCATGCGATTCGCCAAAGGTCGTTATCCTGTACGAGTGCCCGAAGGTATTAGGCATGAAGCACCTCGCGCCTAAAAGAGCGCATCGAAACCGGTCGTTATGTAAATTTCGAAGGGGTTGCCGATCACTTGGCCGACGCCGCCGCCGAGGTTGAAGCGAACGCCCTTGTTTTCCAGCTGCAAGTCGACGTCATAGCCGTGGGCGCGAATGAGCTTCGCCCAGCCGCGCCGCGGCTCGTCGCCGTTCCAGGCGGCGCCGTAGTTGTAGAAGGCGGTGAAGTCCAAACGCTCCAGATAAAGAATCCAGATCAACTTGTCGACGTCACGGATGAGCGGCATCGTGAAGTTGGCCTTCGCCCGGGCTTGCGTGTCGCCGAAGACCGGCGCGAAAAGGCCGGTGTTGGCGTCGCCGATCGGGTAGCTGTTCTGGTTGTAGCCGCCGCCGGACCCGGGCACGAAGGTCTTGAGCGGGCGGTAGACTTCCTTCAAATCGCGGCGCTCCTTGCCCCGCATCCGGCTGCCCTCGAGGCCGGTCGAGACCTTCGATTCGAGGAACGGCAGGTTGAGGCTGAGGTTGGTCGACGCTCCGAGTTGGTTGTAGTCGAAGTTCTCGTTCACTTCTTTCGGCGCGATGCGGCCAGAGAGCGCGTTGCTCCAACTAAAGCGGCCCAAGGTGTGAACGAGTCCGAGCGACATCGCCGGTTCGACGAGGTTGCCGTGGCCGTCGAACTCGGGGCCGATGTAAGGCCTGAGATTCGCGGCCTTCAGGCCGAGCCCGAAGTTGCCGTCGCCGCCGATCGCCGCGAAGGAAAGAGACGATTCCAGGCGGTAGCCCTTCTCGTCGAGGTAACTCGAGACGACTTCGTTCGTGGCTCTGTGTAAGAACTGACCGTTGTACGTCTGCTCACGATAAGCCGTCAGCGTGATGGTCGGGCGGAAGCGCGTCGAGATCAACGCCACTTCGGAGTAGGGGAAGTGGCTCGCCGCGCCGTAAAGAAAGGTGGCGCGCACGCTCTCGTTTTGCATCTGATCGATCAACGGCACGGAGACGACGCCGAACTGCGAGCCCATCGCGTCGTCGGCGCCGATCCAAGGGAAGGCGAAGGCCGGGCGGCCGCGCCATTTGGCCGGCGAGTACTCCGCCTTCGTGCCGGTGTTCGGCTGGACGTCGACGTCGGCGGCCTTGCCGTCTTCGAGGCGCTTTTCTTCCGCCGCGCTGAGCGGCGCCGGGGCGTCAGCCCAAAGCGAAGCGCCTTCCATGGCGGTCTTCATGTCCATGTTGCCGCCCTTGAGCAAGGCGTACTGCAGGGGCGACGTTGGCGAGAGCACGGGGGTGCAGGGTTTTTCCGGAATTTTCCCTTTGGCCATCTTCATCAAGTATTCGTCGTCGCCAGCGTAGATCCCGAAGATCAAACTGCCGTCCGCCAAGCCCTGGAGGTCGGTGATGTGGTCCTTCAAGGTGACCATGCCGACGCACGCGCCCTTGGCGTCATAGTGTCGGGCGACGCGTTGGAAGCGTTCAGCGAGGAGCAACCAAATGTCCTGGCCGGCGAAGGCAACGCTGACTGGCCGGGCGGGGGTGACGAGGAAGTTGGGATTCAGCTGCTTCGTATGCGTGTCGAAAATTTCGACTTTGTAGACGTTCCCGGGCAATTTCTCTTCCGCTTCCGCCAACCAAATTTCGTCGGCGACGCCGGAACCGGGCACGAGCTCTTTGTGGCCGAGGACTCGCAAGCTCTTGGGTGTGCGGACGGCGAGCGGGCACGCCGGCGTGTCTTTTCCGGCTTTCGCGGCCGTGCACAAGCGAATGTTCGATTGCTGTTCTTCGAGCCATGCGACAGAACTCGGGTTGCCGGGCAGACTCCAGAGCCCGTAGACGATGCCTGGGCGCTTGATCAACCGGT
>JAYWBY010000433.1:0-28466 GCA_043781115.1 Pseudomonadota bacterium | reverse complement strand
GCGCGACGAAGCCGAGCGCGCCGCCGAGGCGGGCGCGACGAAGGCTCAGCCGCTGCCGAAACAAGTGGCGGTACTGACGTACAAGCCCGCCGGTTTTTCGGTCTACAAGAAATCGCTATCCGGGCCGACGATCAAACCGCTGCCGCTCGAGGATTTTCTCGGTTTTTTCAAGACGCAGTCCAAGGGCGAGATACCGCTCATCGTCGACATGGACGGTTGGCCGACGAAGAAGCTGAGCTCGATCATCGTCCAAGCGAAGAAGTACCGCGGCCAGCTGATCCTTTCGGTGTCGAACCCCGACGTCGTGACACTCTTCCGGAAGTTCCTGGCTAGCGGCCGACAGACGATCGTCGCCAAGCCTTTCGACCCTGATTATCTGATCTGGCTTTTGACCGCTGTACCGCGTTAGCGGCTGAGCTTGACGCGGGCCTTCAGGCTGAACTCACCGGCCGGCGACATTTCGTAAAAGTTGCCGGCCAGCATGTCGAGCGACTCGATGTAGTAAAGCTGGAAGAAGCGATTTTCGCCGCCCGTCTTGATGATGATGGCCTGCGAGTTGCTGGCGGGATTGAAGATGCCCTTCAGCGACCCTTCGCTGTTGCTGTCGGAGAACTTGTTGCCCTCCTTGTACAGGCGGATGTGTTCCGAGCCTTTGACCTCGCCGCTTTGAACGTCGCCGCTCGTGTCGAGCTCCATGTGCCAAGCGGCTTCCTTCGGATCAAGGAAGACCACGTCGCCCGTGTAGAGACCTTGTAAATGGGCTACCCGGGGGTCGGCCGCGGTGAATGCCTTGGCTCCCTTCAGTTCGGGCCGCAAATCCTTGATCGCAGCGGCAGCGAGAAAGGAATCGAGCTTTTCCGGCGTCATCGCGCCGAGCTGCTGCTCGGCTTCAACCCAGTCCTGGGCGGTTTCGGCGGGCTTCTTCGGAGAAGCGGCGCCACCCGCCGGTACGGCCGCATCGACAGAGGGAAGTTCAGAAGGGGCGCTACGCGCCACGGGTTCCTTGACCTTATTCTTCCCGGCGGCCTGTTTGGCGAAGTCGATCTGTTCGCGCGGCGCGTCGACCAGGAGTTCATTGACGAAGATCAGAAAGAGTTTGCCGAGGATCTCGTTGACCTTCTGGAATTTCTGCTCCACGTCCTTCAGCCGCAAGTAGTCTTCCATGTCGAACTGGCTGATAGCTGTGAACTCGCGCTGCATGGCGCGGTGCCGGGTGTAGATCTCGTCATAGGCTTTGGTAAGACGCTCGTTCTCGTGCTTCAGTCGCTGGATGTCGTCTTCGCCGGCGAAGAGCGGCGTCAGCTTGCCCGGGGCGAACGTGTCGGCCGTAAAATGGCCGACGGCGAAGCCCAGCAGTAGCGCGCCGACGAGGCCAAAGACGATAGGCTTCATTTACGACAAACCCTCAAAGTGCGGCCGTCCGCTCTGGCCAAATCTTCGTGCGCGCTCCACGGCCCGGTCGACTTTTCCACTTCGTCGCCTTTTGTGAGCAGGAGGACCGAGCATTCGGGGCTGCGAAAAATCCACGGACCGTCGCGATGAAAGGACGCGGTCTGCCGTTCGAGATGGGCGGAAGGAACACCGCGACCTCCCAGAGCTCCAGGTTTTGTCACCTTGACGCTCGCCGCCAACACGGGCGGGACGGCGAGATGGCTGCACAACGCCAGTGCCGCCGTTTCGATTAGGAGAAACTGTCCGGCCTGCAAAATAAAGGCGACCTCGCGCGCCATAGCGGCATAGTCGACCGTCGCCGCCAGATCCGAGGTCAACGCGGCGCGCGTCAAATCGAGGCTGAGGTCGATTTCCACGACCAAAGCCTGCGGCTTTTGGCGCTCCTCTGGCAAGATTCCGACGATGCAGTCGACTGAGAGGCCGGAGATACGAATGACGTCGGTCACTTTTCGCTGATCCCCACCAGGCGCGTGAGCTCGCTCAAATCGATGAGGTTCCTGTGGACCATGGCTTTCAGGCGACCGGACAAGGTGCTGCGCGACATCCCGATCGCTTGGGCCAAGCCACGCAGCGATAACTTGCCTCGTTCGTCGGCGAGCTTCTTGGTCATGGACAGCAGCAGCAAGTCTGCCATGTAGTCGTAATTTTGCTCTTCGCTTTGATCCCAGGCGAGCAACAACCCGTCGCCCCGAGCGGGCACCTGAGCGCGGGGAGCGTTCGGGGTCGAGACCTCCGCAATTGAACGCTCCGCGTCGTGGCTCGGCTTGTCGCCGAGCTCTTCCCAGATTCTTTCTGGGATTGCCAAAGGTGTCAGGAGTTTGTTGACGTGCATTTCGGTCATGGCCCGGAGGCAGTTTCGCAGCTCGCGAACGTTGCCGTCGCGCCAGCTGGCGTTGCAGAGCACTTCCATCACCGGGCCGGAGACTTGGTAAGGTCCTCCAGGCATCGTCCGGCAAAAGTGCTCGACCAAGGCCGGGATCTCTTCGGGCCGGTCCCTGAGCGGCGGCAAACTGATCTCGGCCTCGCGCAAGCGTTGCCAAAGATCGCCACGGAATTTGCCCTCTTTCACTAATTTATCGAGCGGTTCGTTGGTGGCCGACAGTACCTTCACGACGATTGGCACGGTCTTAGTCGAACCGACGCGGAGCACTTCTTGGTTCTCCAGGACCCGCAGCAGCGCCACTTGAGCCGAGGGGCTCAGCGTCGCTACTTCGTCGAGGAAGACCCAGCCGCCCGAAGCCGCTTCCAGCAGGCCGCGCTTGTCCTGGGCGGCCCCGGTGAAGGCGCCCTTGACGTGACCGAATAGCTCGCTTTCGAGCAACGTCGGCGCTATGGCGCCGCAGTTCACTTTCACGAACGGGCCCTTGCCGTCGACCGACGCGCCGACGAGATCGGCGACGACCTCTTTGCCGGCCCCGGATTCACCCTTGATGAATACGGCGGTGATCGCCGAGTCGATGATCAGCGGCACGCGACGGCTGATTCGCTCGAGCGTGGCGCCGACGGGCTTCCTGCGCCGCGGATCTACGGGAGCTTCGGCGCCTAAGCGCGAGTCTCCGCCCTGCTTGAGCATCGCCAAACGGTAAGAGTTGAAAACCCGCAAACTGAGCTCGCCCTTGTCGGACTGCTTGGAGATGAAGTCGTCGGCTCCGGAGCTCAGGCATTCGGAGATCGTCGCGATGTCGTCCGCCGTCGAGCACATCAAGATGACGGTGCGCGGGCTGACGCGCCGCGTCTCTTGGGCAAGGAGCGTGCCGGTGGTCTCGGCGTCAGCGACGTGAATGTCCAAGATGACGACGTCGGGACTCGGCTTTTGCGCCAGCTGCTTGCGGTAGGCATCGACGCTCGGCACCGACTTCACTTCGAAATGGCAGGCGGCCAGCGCGTGCTTTTCCAGCGCGGTCTGCACCCGTTCCCGTTCGAAGGGATCGTCGTCCAAGTGGATGAGGCGCAAAGTGGGAGTCGTCGCAGGCTTGTTCATCGCAGTCCTAGAGACCTCAAAATCCTTGAGTCGAATGCCGCACATGCTTCCCTTATAACATAGGCGCCGAGGCGTCATCAGCCGATTGCGGGCGCCTCCGGCGACGGATTCTCCAGCTTGGCGACGGTGCGGGCCAGGGCTCCGGCGGGCCCTTCCTTCGCGGCCCCGTCCCGGTTCGGCTCGCGCGGGGTTTGGCGGAAGTATTTCCGGAAGGCCGAGGGGCTCTGGTGAAATACCTCGCGGAAGCGCCGCGAAAAGTGCGCCGAGCTATGGAAGCCGCATTGCTTGAAGATCGAAACCAGCGGCTTTTCGGGATGCGCCGCGATCAATTCCGCCGCGAGCACCGTGCGAAACTGCCAGAGCCAACGAATCGGGCTCATGCCGTAGCGCCTATTGAATTGCCGGGTCAAGGTGTTGGTAGGCAGCTCGGCGGCCTTGGCCAAATCCCGAAGCTCCAGGTCGTCCTGGAACCGGGCGACGGCGAGGGCGATGACTGCTGCAAATGCTTTGTTGGATCGATCGGACATGACGCCTCCTCCCCGAGGGAGGTTGCAAGCGCCGTGCGCGGGTTTTGACCAGGATTGAGTGGCCGGACAGGCGCTTTTTGGCGAAGGCGCGCCCGCGGCCGGCCGGAAATTGCGCCGCTACTTTACCGGCGCGGGTTCAGGAGCCGGAGGCGACTCGGCCTTCGGGTCGGCCTTCGGGTCGGCCTTCGGCTGCTTTCCGTCTTGGTAGTTCTTGGCCGCGTCCTGAATCACGTTGGTGAGCTCGCTCATGTGCCCCTGAATGCGCGCTTGCCCGATAGCCGCGGCTTCGGCGGAAATCTGCGGCATCTTCTTCATGACTTTGCGGCCGACCGGCGTTTCGTAGAAACGCGTCATTTCTTTGATCTCGGCTTCGGTGAACTCCTTGACGTAGAGCTTCACCATGTCGTCTTCGAGCGACTTCCAGCTCATGTACTTTTTGAAAAACTTGGAGAGCGTTTCCCGGTAAGGGGCGAGCAACGGATTGGCCTTCAATTGCACGTCCGTCATCTGGTCGAGGGTCTCTTCGAACACCTCGTCCATTTTCGCGGAGACGAAGAATTTGCGCACGGCCTTCTCATGGCTTTTCGCGTCGGCGAACGCCGCCGAGGAGACGAACACCGCGACGAGCAGGGAGAATGCCAGACGAGCTCGTCGGCCAAGCATCGGAACCTCTTTGGTAAAAGCACAAGTGGAAGCATTGTACCGCAGAATGGCGTACCTCCGGCCTATTTTCCGGCGGGGGCTGGCATAAGACGCAAAAATCTGCGAAATTTTAAGCAACCATATCCATTTGAATCGCATTTTAAAGCCAGGGGAGGGCGCGCGATGCTCGGGATCACGAAGCTTGGAATTTTAGCGGCGTTTACAGTCAGCAGTATAGCAATGGGGAGCGTGGAAGACCGCGATCCGGTGGGCGAATCGGCGTACTACAAGCTCGACCGAACGGCGAGTCGCACGAGCAGCTTGATCCAAAGCGGCGAACTCACGACGCACGTGACGCGCGCCTTGCCCGACGACGGCAGCGGACCGGCGTTCGAAGTGAACATCGACTACACGTTCCGCATCCAACTCCTCGGCACGCGCACGGGCACCGAGACGGTCAACGTCCCGGCGGCCTACTTCACGCCCGAGTTCATGATGAATTTGCGCCAGACCGGCCACTACGAAAGCGCCAAGTTCAAAGTCGATCACGAAGGCTACGCCGATGCCGTGACCATGGACGGCCATCATTACGCGCACTGCGACAAAGTTAAAATCTACGACATCCAACAAGGCTTCGATGACGGCGGCGTCATCGCCGTCGCCAAGAGCTTGCTCGACGTCGGCGGCGCGGGGCCCGACGACCAAATCGACAACCTCGTCATCCACGCCCAGATCTTTGAGGGCGTGCCGGTGCTCGGCGCGGTTAAGCTCGACGTCAGCGGCCGCTACTCGGGCATGAACGTCAAAGCCGGCGCGGACTACCAGCCCTGATTTTGATAAAGCCGCCAGGCTTTGCGGTCGAGGTTGGACACGAGGTTCTCCTCTACCGCGCCTGGCGCGAGCCAACGCAAGTCTTGCTTGGCTCTAGCCCCCGGTTGCAAGATCGCGGTCTCCACCGAGGCTTCGATCTTGTGGCGCGTGATGTTGTGTTTTACCGCGCCGAGGCGTCGCGGCGAGCCGGCCAGCGGAAGCGAGTCGGCGTCCGCGAAAAAGCCCCAGCTGCCCTTTAAGAAACGGGCCGAATCGGGGCGCTGAACGAGCGCGATGCCTTGATCCCCACGGACGATCAGGAGCTTCAGCGCGACGTCTATCATCTCTGGCTTCGCTTTCGCCGCCGGCGCCAGCGCTTGGCTACCGCGCCTGAACGAAAGGCACCCGGAGCTGAGCGGGCAGCGGCCGCACGCGGGCGCCGCCGAGGTGGTGCACACCGTCTGCCCGAGCTCCATCAAGCCTTGGTTGAAGTCACCCGCCGCGTCGGCCACGAGGAATTCGGAGGCGAGCTTCTTGAACGCGCGCTTCAGTTCGGGTTGGTTCGGCGCCTCGCGCAAATCCAACAATCGGCAAAACACCCGCTCGACGTTGCCGTCGACCACCGCCGCGGGATAGGAAAACGCGATGCTGCTGATCGCCGCAGCGGTGTAGTCGCCGATCCCCGGCAGTTCCAGCCAAGCGTCGAAACTCTTTGGCCAGCACTTTGCCTCGGCCAAGACTTGCGCCGCGGCGTGCATCATGCGAAAGCGCCGGTAGTATCCGAGACCGCGCACGGCCCGGCGCACGGACTCGTCGTCCGCCGCCGCGAGTTCCGCGACGGACGGGTAAGTCTTCAAGAAGCGGTCATACACGGGCAACACCGCCTTGATGACGGTTTGCTGCAGCATGATTTCGCTAACCCAGACGTGATAAGGGTCCTGATGCCTTCGCCAAAGAACCCGCCAAGGCAGCGGGCGCGCGTTGGCGCGATACCATTTGACAAGCAAAGGCCCGAGCTCCGCCGTCTCGAATGAGAAGCGGAGCTCGCGCGGCGCGGCTTTGGCAGCCTTCACGCCTTGCTGTCGACCGCGGCGGGCGCCGTTACGTTGGCGACGGGAGCGACCGGAATGGTCTTCTTCGCGGCGGCTTTGGTGACGCTCGCCTTTTTCGGCGCGGCCTTGCGGACTTTGCCGGTGGATTTCTTGGCGCGGGCTTGGACGGTGCTCGAAGCTTTGGTGAGCTTGGTGCGAGCCGTCGACAAGTTCTTGCGAACTTTCTTTTCGAGCTCGGTCAAGTCGACGCCGGCCTTCTTGGCGCTGACGTTCAACTCGTGCACGAACTTGTTGATCGTAGGCTCGAACTTCTTCAAGTTCTTCTCGACCATCTGCTCGAGCTCCTTGCGCTTGGCTTGGACGCTCTCTTTGTTCGCGGCGGTCTTGAGCTTCTGGACCAAGTCCTCGCTCTCTTTCTTGACCGATTTCTGAAGCAGGTTCAGGTCCTTCTGGAAGTTGTTGAGGAATTCCTTGAACGTCGCTTCGACTTTCAGCTTCTTGTCGTTCATCGCCATGTCTCAGGGCTCCTTTTGGTGCGAGGCAAGGGCAGGCGCCTCGGCCTACCATTTCTAAGGCCTTACCCGTGGCGGGTCAAGGCATTACGCCGAATATTTAAACGGAAAAGCTGGCTTGGCGTTTGTCTATGAAGGCGGCGATTCCTTCGTGCGCCTCGTCGTCGGAGAAGCACGCTGCGAAGGCGTTGGCCTCGGCGTTCAGGCCGGCGTCGAGGCTCATGCTGTAGGCCTCGCGAGCCAGTCGCTTAGTCTCGGCGACAGCCTTCGGCCCGGCGCCGAGGATGCCGCGGATGACTTTCCCTACTTCTTCCTCGAGCTTGTCGTCGTCGACGCAGCGCGACACGAGGCCGAGCTGGTGCGCCTCGGTGCCGCTGAGCGACCGCGAGCGGCCGCAAAGGAGCATGTCCATGGCGACGTGCATCCCGACCCGGCGCACCAAGCGCTGCGTGCCGCCGAAGCCCGGAATGATGCCTAGGTTTACTTCCGGTTGGCCGAATTTGGCGTTCTTCCCCGCGACGATGATGTCGCACGCCATCGCCAGCTCACAGCCGCCGCCGAGGGCGTAGCCTTGGACCTTGGCGATGGTGACTTGGGTCAGTGTTTCTAGGGCTTTCGTCAGCATCTGCCCGTGGCGCGCGAATTCGCGCGCCTCGTGCGGGCTCATCGGTTGCATGGCGGCAATGTCGGCGCCGGCGACGAAGGCCTTGTTGCCCGACCCTTCAAGGACCACGACCCGCGTTGCGGCGGGATCCATGGCGCGAAAGAGGACGCTCTCGATTTCTTCCAAAACCTGCTCGTTCAGGGCGTTCATCGCCGCCGGACGATGGATTGTGATGCGGCAGACGGGGCCGTCGAACTTGACCAACAGGTTTTCGTATTTCGCTTCTTCATTCATAAGTATAGACCCCGCGCTTGGCTTTCTTGCCGTGAAATCCCGCTTCGACGTATTTGCGCAAGAGGGGCGACGGGCGATAACGCGGGTCGCCCAAGCCCTGGTGCAGCACTTCCATGATCGCCAGGCAGGTGTCCAAACCGATGAAGTCGGCCAGGGTCAGGGGCCCCATCGGCTGGTTCGTTCCGAGCTTCATGCCCTTGTCGATGTCGGCAGCGCTGGCGACGTTCTCCATCAAAGCGTTGAACGCTTCGTTGATCATCGGCATCAAGATGCGATTGACGACGAATCCCGGGTAATCCTGGCTCCGGCTGGTCTCTTTGCCGAGGCCGGCGCAGAGGTCCAAGATGCGTTTCGTCGTGGCTTCCGCCGTCGCCATGCCGGGGATGACTTCTACGAGTTTCATCAGCGGCACGGGGTTCATGAAGTGCATGCCGATGAAACGGTCCGGCCGGCTCGTTGCCGCCGCCATGCGTGTGATGGGGATCGACGACGTGTTGCTCGCCAAAATCGCGGCGGCTCCGACGATCTGGTCGACCTTCTTCAATAGTTCGATTTTCAGCGCTTCGTTTTCGATGATCGCCTCGACGACCAGATCACAGGACTTCACGGCTTTGAGGTCGGTGTCCATGGTGATGCGGGAAAGAATGCGCGTCGCTGCTTCGCCGTTCAGGAGGTTCTTACTCTCGAGTTTTTCGAGCGACTTGAAGATTCCGCCGCGCGCCTTTTCCAAGGCTTGCGCCTGCACATCGACCACCGTCACCGTCAAACCCGCGGTGGCGCAAACCTGCGCGATGCCACTGCCCATCTGCCCGGCGCCGAGCACCGCCACGTTTGCAAATCCCGCGATCGCCATGTATTGCTCCTTCTTCGGATTGCTCCCTCGTCAGAAGGCGGCATCTTAGCGGCTTTGCCGGCCAGCGTCAGCATCGACCTTTGGCTCCCGATTCCTTGGCAAATAGTTGATTCTATGGATGTCTTGAGGAAACCTCGGCTGAGTTTTTCGACCCTCGCTAGGCACTGGCCCGAGGCGATGCCTCTGATTGCCTTGGGCGGGGACGGACGGTTCGTCGTCGTGCCGTTGGAATTTTCCGAGCTTGCCTACGACCAAGCGAAGGGCGTGCGCTTCGACGCGCTCCCAGCCCGCGCCCAGCCGGGGCCGCCTTTCCAAACGGGTTTGGTCGGCCTGCTCAGCTACGATCAGTTCGCGCGCACCCTCGCGCCCGGAGCCGGTCCGAGGATCTTTCGCGTCGACCGGGCTTTGGTCGAGGACCGGGTCTCCGGCGAGGTGGTGGTGACGGGGACGGCCTTCGGCAAAGGGTCGGCGTTCGCCGTGCCGGCCGCGGTGATCGACCGGGTGCTCGCCGACCGCGCGTCCCCCCCGAACGCGGCGCCGCTCATCGTCGACGGCCAAGCGACGGAAAGCGAATATTTGCAGATCGCCGAGCAGGCCTTGGCCGACATTCGCCGCGGTCGCTACTACCAGATCAATCTCCTGCGTTACTTCGCCGTGCGAGGGGAGCCTCAGCGCGAACAACTCGCCGCGAGACTCGACGCCTCGGCCGGCGGTTTTGCCGCGGTTTTCGACGTTCCAGGCCTAAGCCTCTGGTCGTTCAGCCCGGAGCGTTTCTTAAAGCTTTCCCCCGGGCCACACGGCGTGGCGGTCGAGACCTGGCCCATCAAAGGGACCGCTCCCCGTTCGGCCGATCCAACGGAAGATCGACGACTCGCGGAACGCTTGGCCCAAAGCCCCAAGGACTTGGCCGAGCTTCACATGATCGTCGACTTGATGCGCAACGACCTCCACCGGGTCAGCCGACCGGCGTCGGTGCGCGTCTTGTCGCCGAACCAGTTGCTGTCGGTCGCCAACGTCCACCATCTGGTAGCGCACGTCGCCGCCGACTTGAGGCCGGGTCTGAGCTTGGGCGAACTCCTCGCCGCCGTCTGCCCAGGCGGCTCGGTGACCGGCGCGCCCAAGCGCGAAGTGATGGAAGCCATTCGAACCTACGAAGGTCGCGAGCGCGGGTACTTCATGGGGCACGCCTTCTATCTCGACGACTCAGGCGCCTTCGATTCGTCGATATTGATTCGCACCGTGGCCCGCACCGCCGCCCAAGGCCAATTCGAATTTGCCGCCGGCAGCGGCATCGTCATGCGCAGCCAGGCCGAGGCGGAACTCCGGGAAATCGATGCCAAGACCCGGATTTTGAGCGTCGCCTCGGCACGGCTCTAGTGGTATCGTGAGTCATGGAATTGACTTCGAAAAGTTTGCAGCTTGGCCGCCGCATCCGTCACGTCGGCCGGCTGGCGCAGATCAGCAACGTCTTCGCGCGCCACGGCTTGTGGTCTTTGGCGGAGCGCTTAGGTCTAAAGTCTTGGTTGACCTCCGAGCAGGTGCGCGAGGCGGAGGAACTCCACCGCGAGGGCGGCGGCGAGTCCGCGGACGCCGAAGTCACGGAGTTGAAGGGGCTGCCGGCGCGGCTTCGCCGAAGCTTCGAAGAGCTCGGGCCAGCCTTCGTCAAGCTAGGCCAAGTACTGGCGACGCGCGAAGACTTGCTCCCGAAGGAATACACCGACGAGCTCCGGAAGCTTCATTCAAGCGTCCTGGCGCTGCCGTTTTCGGCGATCAAACAAGTGCTCGAGACCGAGCTCGGCGAGGTGAAGCTGAAGGCGTTTCGCAGCATCAGCGAGAAGCCCCTGGCTGCCGGCTCGGTCGCCCAAGTACATGAGGCCTGGCTCGAAACCGGCGAGCGCGTCGTCGTCAAAGTGCAGCGCCCCGGCATCGACCAGCAGATCCGCGTCGATTTGTCGCTCATGATCGAGCTGGCGGGCATGCTCGAGAAATTCATTCCGGAGACGAGCTTCGCCCGGCCGCAGGCGATGATCGAGGAATTCAGCCGCGCCTTCCAAGGCGAGCTCGACTTCATCCGCGAGGGCGGCAACATCGCCAAGATCACGCGCAACTTCGAGAAGGTGCCGCACATCCTCTTTCCGGCGGTGCACTGGAAGCTGACAACGCCGCGCGTCTTGACGCAGACCTACATGGACGGCTTGCCGGCCGGCGACCGCGACCGCATCGTCGCCAGCGGCCTCCAGCCGACGGAGCTCGTCGAGCGCGGCATGGGCATGTTCCTGAAGATGGTCTTCGTCGACGGCCTCTTTCACGGCGACCTGCATCCAGGCAACATCTTGGCGATGCCGGACAACAACGTCGGCATCATCGACTTCGGCCTCTGCGTGCACCTAGGCAAGGCGACGAGGGAGAACCTCGCCGGCCTTTTGATTGGCTTGATTGAAGAAGATTTCAACCGCGCCGTCATGCATTACGTCGAGTTGGCGGACCCGGCGATGAGCTTCGACGTCGACGCATTCGAGCATGAGGTCGGCAACGCCGTCGCGCCCTTCATTGGCCTGGCGTTGGAAGACCTGCGCTCCGGCCGGCTCTTTTGGGACTTGGCCCGCGTCGCGGCAAAGCACGGCGCCCCGATGCCCAACGAGCTGGTCATCTTCATCAAGACCCTGGTTTCGTTCGAAGGTATCGGCACCAACTTGGACCCGGGTTTCGACGTTTTGAAGACGGCCGAGAAGTACACGGCGGAAATCGTCGCCGGCATTTACTCTCCGGAAAATCTGAAGCGTCAGGCCTTGACCATGGCCCACGACTTGGGCCAACTGCTCCGCCACGGCCCCTTCCAAGTTCGGCGCATTCTTCGCGCCGCGCTCGAGGGCGACCTCAGCCTGAACATCAAGAGCGAAGGACTCGATCGCTTGGCGACGTCGCTCGACCGGTCGTCGTCGCGGATTTCGATCAGCATGATCATCGCGTCGCTGATCGTCGGTTCGTCGATCTTGACCTTCTCGCCGGCCGGCGCCGGCAACATTTCTTCGATCCCGGTCTTTGGCCTTGTCGGCTTCGCGCTAGCCGGCCTTCTCGGCTTCTACGTCATTCTTTCCGTCCTCAGAGGCAAGTGAGCTCCTCGCTAAGCGCTCGACACTACGAGCAATTTTTCGACCCAAGGTTCCTTCTTCCTCGTCTGAAATCCCTACGCTATAACAGCCAGTCTTAGCCATCAGACCATCGTAGGGGATTCGTATGCGCATCAATTCGTGGCTCACGTCGTCGCTTCTTGCCGCATCGGCTATTGCCGCTCCGGCCTTCGCTCTTCCCGTCACACCGCTTTCCTTCCGCGACTTCTTCGACCCGAACGCCGCGGCGCCGCTGCACGGCACGTACGGTGTCGAAGCGAGAACCGAACTCGAAGCCGCTGAACCCCGGGACCGCTTGCCGAAGTTCGACGTGCAGCACTACGACTTGGCGATTCACGTCGACCCGACGCTCGGCACCATCAGCGGTACGGCCAAAGTCAGCTTTCAGTCGCTGGTCGACGGCCTCGGATTCGCCATTTTTGACGCGCGCGGTATGCAAATTGACGCGGTGAAAGGCGAGCACGGCGAGGCGCTTCCTTTCACTTACGACGGCACGCTCCTCACCGTCACTTTGACGTCCGCCCTCGAACGCTCGGCCGCAACCCTCGTCAGCATTCAATACCGCGCGCTCATGGCGCAGGAGCTGCTAGTCGCCGGTCCCGACGCGACGAACCCCGCGCACATGCCTGCTGCTTACACGTACACCGAACCCGAAGGCGCCAGCTCGTGGTTTCCGTGCCTCGACCGGCCGGCGGACAAGGCCACCTCGTCGGTGACGATCAGCGTCCCGCAAGGCTTCAACGCTTTGAGCAACGGCGACCTCGTCGCTGAACGCCAGGACGGAGCGGAAGCGGTGTTCTCCTACCGTATGGACTTTCCGATCGCGACCTACTTGATGAGTCTAAACATCGGCAAATACGAGATTTCCGACCTCGGCACGTACCGAGGCAAAGCCGTTCGCGTTTGGGCCCCGCCGGCCATCGCCGACAAGGCGCGCTTCGAGACGAGCCGCACCGTCGACATGATGGAAGCCTACACGGCTTTCACCGGCTTCGAGTATCCGTTCCATTCTTACACGCAGTCGGTCGCCGAAGCTTACAAGACGTCCATGGAACACCAATCCGCCACGACGATGGGCGGTTGGCGCATTACTGGTGACGGTAGCGGCGAGAGCGTCATCGCCCACGAGTTGGCGCATCAGTGGTTCGGCGACTGGGTCACGTGCCGCACTTGGGGCGAGCTTTGGTTGAACGAAGGCTTCGCCTCCTATTTGCCCTACGTCTTCTTCTCTGCGATGAACGAAGAGACGCCGTCGCTCGGCCAGCTCGACTACTGGCGCTCGGGCTATTTCGAAGAAGCGCAAACGCGCGTCCATGCCCTCTCCGAGGCGAACCCGGACTGGAACGACCTCTTCGACGCTCACGCTTACGAAAAAGGCGCACTGGTCATTCATCTGTTGCGCCACGTCGCCGGCAACGAGCGCTTCAGCGCCGGTTTGAAGGAGTATTTGACGACTCGCGGCGGCTCGACGGGCACGAGCTACGATCTACAAGGCGCTTTGGAACGCGCCACGGGTTCGAGCTGGCAACTCTTTTTCGACCAATGGGTGCGCTCGGCCGGTCATCCCGTGCTGACCGTCACCTCGACCTATCAAGACGGCAACTTGAGCCTGACCGTCGAGCAGACGCAAGCGACGCGCGCCGACCGGCGTTGGCGCACCTTCAGCTTTCCGCTGACCGTGGAAGTCCTGGCCCAAGACGGCGCGGCCAGCCGGATCGAACTCGACGTCTACGCCGACCGCGAAACGTTCACCATTCCGCTCGCTGCGGCGCCGAAGGCGCTGGTCGTCGACCCCGACCTGGTCATTCCCGCCGAAATCACCCTCGAACAGTCCGCCGCGGCTTGGACGGACGCCTTGCGCTCGTCCCCCGAAACCACGGCGCGCCTAACGGCACTCTCCGCCTTGCAGCAGTTGGCCCAAGGCGTCACGTCGCCGGAAGTTTTGGCTCTCGTCCTCGCGGGCCACGCCAACTACGTGAAGATTGCGGCTCTCGAACTTTGGAGCGGCAACGACGCCAACCGCAGTTCGATCGTCGCCCTCTATCAAGCGCTCGCCGCCGAGCGTGACCTCGACGTCTCGACCCGCGGCGCCTTGGCGCGCACCGAGCAATGGTTGGTCTCGACCATCGGCACCGTCCCGAGCCGCGACGACGAACGCCATTGGCAAGATCGCTACGTCGCGACGCCGATCGTCGCCGAGCGGAAGGCCCTCCTCGGCATGCTCGCCACGGCGTCCATGGAGCGCGCACAGGTGTTCGCCGCGGAGCGAATCCGTGAGCCGCAGTGGGTGATGCAGGACCGCAACGCCTTGATCGACCTGTTGACGAAGGCTCCGACCGACGCGAGCAGCGATTTCATCGTCTCGGCGCTCGACGGCACCGCCCCGGTCTTTTTGAGCCAGATCCTCCGGAACTTGATCGCCGCCAACTACGACCATCCGTCCATCGTGTTGAAGCTCGCCAACGGAGCCCAACTGCATCGCTACATCGGAGTGCGCGTCGCGATGACTAAACTCTTGGGCAAGCAAAGCTCAAGCAAGGTCGAGGCTTGCCCGACGCTGACGTCGCTTGCCGCCGGCGACCAAGCCGACGTGCGCGCCGCGGCGACGGAAGCACTTCAATCGCTGCAATGTGCCAGCAACTAGATTCTGCCGCGAAACGCGGCAGAATCTATCCCGAGGAGCGTAGCGACGTGGGGATCTCGACGATTATGTCTGTAATTACCGAGATCCTTCGCTGCGCTCAGGATAGTTTCTGGCGCAAAATTGAATTCTGCGCCAGAAACTAACTAAAGGGTTACGCGTGAGTTTAGAAAAGCTGCGGCTAGTAGTCCGGGACTTCGTCCGGGCGCGCGACTGGGAACAGTTCCATACGCCGAAGAATTTAGTCATGGCGCTCGCCGGCGAAGCCGGCGAGCTCATCGAGCTTTTCCAGTGGCTTACCGTCGACGAGTCGGGACGCCTAATGCAGGAACCAGCGAAGGCCGAGGCCGTGCGCGACGAACTGGCCGACGTCTTCGTTTATTGCCTTCGCCTTGCCGACGTCCTCGGCATCGACTTGGAGGCGGCGGTATTGACTAAGATGGCGAAGAATGCCGCCAAATACCCCGTCGAGCGGTCCAAGGGCAGTGCGGCCAAATACACCGATCTCAAATAGGAAAAATCCGCCTTCCTCGGAAGTCGCCAAAATCTTCTAAAGTTTTGGCGGCGAATTCCGATATGGAAGAAAGTGTCTTTCTCCGTCGATTTGTCATCGATTATGCCATACCTGAAGGGGCATCCCATGACCAGGTTCGAAGTAGCCGTCGTCACGACGTTAGCCTTGGTATTTGGAACCTCCTGCAACAGCGGGGAGTTCACGGGCTCGGGCGCCAAAAAAGGCGTCGCCGCCAGCCAAGACGCCAAGGACCGTAACGACGATACCGACAAGAATGACAACACCAAGCTCGGCCACCACGACAAGGCCCCCGAAGACAAGTCCGACGACGCCAAGCCGAACACGTCGACCAATACCAATAACACCAGTACGAACACGAACCCGAAGAACGACACCACGTCGGACATTCTGAACGCGCTGCTCGACACCAACAATGAAGTGACTATCACCCAGCCCAACGACGACGAGCTCATCTACGGCGGCGGCAAGGTCTTTCACATTGGCGACGGCAACATGACGGCGACGTCCTGCATGGCCGGCATCTTGCTCTACGGTTTGGCCGGAAAGCGCTACTACTTCGAATTCGAAGTGAAAGAGGGCGGCACGAGCGTCACCATCGACGTCAACAAAATCTGCGGCGTCGACTACTCCGACACCAACTTCATCAGCATCGTCACCGCCGGCCAACCCGTCGCGACGCAGGCCATCGCGCTGAACGCGACGACGGCGCAAGTATCGGCCGCCAACCTCGCGGCCGGCAAATACGCCGTCACCGTCGAATCCCGCTCCGGCAGCCACGACCAAGGCGCCAACCCCGCTGACTTCGACGACTACGTCGTCGGTGAAGTCCACATCAAGGGCTCGAAGCCGCTGCGTCCGGGCGCCGTCGGCACCCAGTGAGCGCCGTCCCGTTCATTTAGCCTAAAAAGCCCGGCCCTTGCGCCGGGTTCTCTTTTGTGGGATCAGGATGGATGGAGATTCACGCCATCCCGCCTTGGCCGCTCGCCGGGGAAATTGCCTCGCTCTCGGCCGCATTGATTTGGTCCGGTTCGATGAGCGTCTTCAGCGTCCACGGCAAGGCCGTGCCGGCGCGCGCGCTGAACCTCTACAAGAATCTGGTTGCCATCACCTGTCTGACGGTCGCGGCCTTGGCTCTGCATCCGCCGTTGCCTGAAAGCGGCGAGCCGTTCTTGCTACTTGGTCTGTCGGGCATCATCGGACTGTCGATTGGAGACACCGCGCTTTTCGCGGCGCTCAGCCGCTTAGGCGCCCAGGCCACTTCAGCAAGCCAGTGTCTGGCGCCGCCCATCGCCGCGCTCGTCGCGGTCGCGTTCTTGGGCGAACACCTGACGGCGTTCGAGACTAGCGGTTTGCTCCTCACTACCTGCTCGGTGGCCGCGATCATTTACTTTGGCCAGCGCGGCGGCGCGCACTTGGCCCTGTTGCCGAAGAAGGTTTTGTTCCAAGGCCTGGCGTTTGCCCTGCTTTCCGCCACCTGCCAAGGCGTCCAGATGGTCATTGCTCGCCACGCGTTGCAAGGCGTGCACGTTGTTTACGGAACGATGATGCGTATCGCGCCAGCCATCGTCGTCCTGTTTTTTTTGACGCTTTTAGGCAAGGAGCCGGCGAAGCTCAGCACGGTCTTCGCCAATAGGCGCCGAGCCGTCTTTCTGAGCCTGGCGGCGTTCGCCGGCACCTTCGTGGGCGTTCTCTTGATGTCTTTTGGCGCAAAGTACGCGAAAGCTGGCGTGGCGGCCGCGCTGACTTCGACTTATCCTGTATGGATCGTTCCCATCGCCAAGTTCATTCTGAAAGAACGAGTGAGTTGGCAGAGCGCGGCCTGCACCGCTTTGGCGGTGGCCGGCATCATCTTAATGGTGGTTTGAACATGAGCACCGACGTCAAGGATCTGCGGCACTTTGAAAATTATCAGCATCCCGACCGCTTCGGCGAACTGCTCGGCTACAAGATCGCGCTGGTCGACCGTGATCGCCGCGAGGCGCGCGTCGACCTGAAGGTGCGTGGGGAACATATGTCGGCCGCGAACAAACTGCATGGCGGCGTCATCTCGGCTTTGCTCGATTTCGCTTGCGGCGTCGCCGTCTGCACCACGCTCGGGAAGGCCGATCTCTGTTCGACCGTCGAGCTGAAGGTGAACTATTTCCGCCCGGTGCTCGAGGGAGAAGACCTCGAAGCTACCGCCAAGGTCGTCTTCCGAGGCAAAAAGCTCTGCGCCCTGACGGCGCTGCTCCGCAGAAAGGGCCAAGACGAGCCCGTGGCCATGGCGTCGGCAACCTACAACGTCATCGAAGGCAACGGCGGCAGCACGTCCTAAAAAGGCCGAGCTCGCGGGGAACGATTTTGAGACGAGCCCTAAATGCCAAATCAAATCGAAGCATTAACGCGACGCCGGACGGCTTCACGTAGGCGGAAAGGGCTCGGACGCCTTGGCTCGCTCGACCTCGCTTTGCATCCGGCCGCGGAGTATCAGCGCCCACATCTTGAAATCGGCGAGCAAAGACCAAAGCGGGTAGGTGAAAGTCGCGGGCCGATTGCGCTCGAGGCGAGAGTGCCCGAACCAAGCGAAGCCGTATCCCGCGAGCGGCATCAAAATCAGCGACAGCCAGCTTCCGCGTACGAGTGCGACGGCGAAAAGCAGGATCACGAGGCTGGTGCCGACGAAGTGCACTCGCCGATTGCGCGGATCAGAGTGTTCACGCACATAAAAGAGCCAGAAATCGGCAAAGTTGTGGTATTTCCGATCAGCCATATGCTGCTCCGGTCGAAAGGACTCTGCTCATGATTAAAGCACTTTTGTTCGATCTGGGTAACGTGCTTCTCTACTTCTCGCACGCTAAGATGCGCACGCAAATGGCAGAAGTGTCAGGACTTTCGGTCGGGGACGTCGGCCGCCTCCTGGACGTCGACCGGAGGCAATGGCGCTACGAGGCCGGAGAAATCAGCACCGCCGAGTTCGTCGAGATCTTCCGCAAGGCCTCGGGCCGCGCCTTCAGCCGCGCCGCGCTCCTAGAAGCGGCCAGCGACATTTTCACTGCGCACGACGAGATGCTGCCAGTGCTGACGAAGTTGAAGGCCAAGGGCCATCGCTTGGTCGTCGTCTCCAACACCAATGAGGCGCACATGGACTTCGCGGCGGGCCGTTTTGCCTGCTTCAAGTTGTTCGACGAGTTCATCTATTCCTACGCCGTCAAGGCGATGAAACCGGCTCCCGAATTTTACGCCGCGGCGCAGCGCGCCGCTGGCTGTCCGCCTGCGGCCTGCCTCTTCACCGACGACCTCCAGGAAAACGTCGACGGCGCCAAGGGCTTTGGCTTTCAGGCCGTTCTATTCACGACCGCCCCAGCCTTCGTGAAGGCGCTTCCGACCTTCGGCATCACCCTGTAAGAACCGGCGCAACAGCCGCTTCTTGCGCGATCGCCAAAAATGTCTTGAAGGTTCTCCTAACTTTCGTTCGGCCGCCGACGATAGTCCGAGGAGAAGGGGGAGTCATGTTCTTGGTTTTGCATTGTCTGCTGCTCTTGGTGGCCTCGGTCCTACCGACGCCGGCCTTGGCCGGCGGACCGCCGAAACCGCCGCCGGCCTTTCAAGAGGAGCCGGTCGTCGCGGCGCAAACCGCCGCGCCGGCGATCGAGAAACCGGTCGTGCCGACGGTCGACCTCAGAGCTTTCGGCGACTCCGGCTACATCGGCGGTGTCGGCGTCTACGGCGCGCCGAGCAAGAACTTCGTCAAGAATCACCTGAAGGGCGTCGAAATTCTGCGTTCGCCCGACGTCAATTTCCTGAACCTCGAAGGCTCGCTGACGCGCACGTGCCGCGACTTCGAAACGAAACCCTTCAGCTTCGCGATTTCTCCCGAAGCCTTGATCGCGTTCGGCAAATGGGGCTTCAACCTCATTGGTCTCGCCAACAACCACGCGCTCGACTGCCAAGACCCGACGCCGGCGAGCGAAATCGCCAAAGCGATGGCGGTGGTGAAGAAGCAGCTGCCGAAGCTCGCGGCGCACGGCGTCGCCTCGTCTTATAAGAAACTTCTGACGCAGCTCGCCGAGTTGGAAATCCGCGGCATCAAGCTGGGTATGGTCTCGGTGAAGGCTTGGGACAACGGTCCGAAGTCGACGATCGGCAACATCGGCAACTACACCGACGTGCTGCAAGCCCTGAAGAAAGCCGACGTGGACGTGCGCATCCTCAGTCTGCACGGAGGCATCGAGAGCACTCGTCGGCCGACGACCGAGGTGATGGACATCGCGCGAGACTTCGTCGCCCGCTTCGACGGCGACATCGTCTTCGCGCATCATCCCCATAAATTCCAGGGCTTCGAAGTGATCGCCAAGCCGAACGGCCGCACCGCGGTGATTTTCTATTCGCTCGGCAACAGCCTGCACAACGGTTTGAGCGTCAACGGCGACGGTTTGGCGGCCCGCGTTTCCGTCTCGAAGGACGGCGTCGACGTCGACTCGCTGGCAGCTTTTCCCCTCGCCGACGCCTCGCACTATCCGACGCCAGTCGGTCAGGCCGGCTTGAAGCTGGCCGCGGCGATCCTCAAGGCGAGTAGCACTGCCGTCGCCCTGCGTCCGCTGCCGCCAGGGCTGAAGCGGGTGCCATTCGTGCTGACGACCGTCACCGAACCGGCCTTAGGCCTGCAACTGACCGTGACCCCCGCGAAGGATGAGGCGGCCCTGACGCGTCCCGCGAAAGGCCGGCAGGCGAAGCTTCTGAAGTCTAGGGCTCATGCCAAACAAAGAAAACAATTCCGCTGAGTTCGGGGTCATGTTGCCGAAAACGGCCGGGCCAAAACGGCAAGTCGAGGCTTTGATCGGCAATGTTCTTTGTAAATTCAATGTGTTATCGAGGCTGCGGGGCTGCCTCCCCGCCGACCGTTCGACCCCTGGCCGCGTCCGCCTCCCGTCCCAAGCGAGTAGGGGCGCAGAATCTCTGGAGGAATTGCTGGGACCGAGCTCGGCCGCCGTCTTGCAATTCACCCTCAGTTGCACCCTAGTAACGGCACGAGTTCCTGAGACCTTTTTGCGAACATTGAGAGTTCCTAAAGACTTAGGGCCGAAATGCCGACAAGTATCCGAGCCAAGAATGAGCCGGGATAGGTCTCCACGGGGTCCCTTTATGAGGTCCATCAGCCCATGATCACCAAACTGCACAGCTTTAAGTTAGCTATCGCGGCGTCGACGATCGTCCTCGCCTCGGTTGGTTGCGGTGAAAAGGCCCCGAAGCAAGTCAAGACCGGCGCGCCATCGGGCGCCAAGGCGGAAGACGACACCAAAGCCAGTCTCAAACCCGGCAACGATTCCGTAGACGCGAAGGACGTCATCGACCCGAACGCCGCGTTGATCGAGGCGCACTACGACGTCAACGTCAAAAGCCTCGGCATCTCCGCTTGTCACGGCACCATTACGTTGAAGGTCAACGCGGCCATGGGCAAAGGCGGCAACGCCAAACTCATCGACATCCCGGAAGGCGTGTTGAAGTGCCCGCTCCTCGGCCACGACATCGACCTGGCCCAAGTGCTCGGCTCGGCCGCGGCCCCGCCGTCCGCCGTACCCGCCGTCGCCACCGTGAAAGAAGACGTCATCCATCTTAGCGTCATCTCCGGCGGCGTTTACACCCAAGATCCGAAAAGCGATCCGGGTCGTCCGATGTTCCCGTCGTTCATCGCCGGCGATCCGGCCAAACTCGCGGCCATGAACTACACGAAACAAGTTTCGATCACCGATCAGACCGACAACAAGACGGCCCAGGGCACCGTCACGGTCCACATGATCTCGTACGACAAGAGCTACCAGCCTCCGAAGATGACCCATCCGCGGAACTTCCCGCACACGCTCGACTTCGAAGTGACCAACACCGGCTTCGACGGCGTCAACAAGATCATGAACATGCTGTTTGACCGCATGGAATTCAAAATTAGCTTGAACCCGCTGGCAATCACCTACATCGGCTTCCGCGGCAAGGTCGCCGACTTTTTGGCCGCGCAAGCAGCTGCCGGCGGCGCTGCCGGCGGAGCGGCGGGCGGCGCGGCTCCTGGCGGCTTCGCCAGCATCTTGGGCGGCCTCGGCGGGGGCGGCACCGGCGGCTCGGCCGGCGGTTTAGGCGGCGGCCTCATGGGAATGCTCTTCAAAGGTTTGATCAAGATCATCAACATCGACTTCGAAGCGACGCTCATCGATCAACAAGGTTTGAGCGACAAGCCCGCGGAAGACGACAGCGGCCCGCAAGTCAACGGCAAAACCATCGGGGACCAATAAGCCGCCATGAACGCCAGACTTCACATCATTGCCTTGCTCTCGAGCGGCTTCGCCGTCTCGGGTTGCGGCGCGCCCACCAAAAGCGCGGGCGACGTGTCGAGTCTGTTCGCCGGTTCCAGCACGTCGCTGCAAACCAAAGAGTCGAGCCTTTGCGACTCGCTCGGCAGTCGCGACGCGGCGCCGACGACCAAAGACATGCACATCGACTTGGGCGGCTGCGCCGACTCCGGCAAAGCGGCCCTCGACTACAAAAAGATCAGCTCATTCTACTTCACCGGCCTCGACAACCCGGACAGCAAGAGCGAGAACGGCGTCATTCACATTTCCGCGCGCTCGCAAGTCTGGCTGAACAAGAGCTTGCTCGGCTTGGCAAGCTCCCTCAGCGGTTTGATGAAGAAGAAGGGCGCGGGCAACAACACCGGCCTCTTGAATCTGCCTGACAGCGCCGACGGCAAGCAGATCTCCGGCCTCGTCACGCCCAAGATCGAAATGCTCGAAGAACCGAAGATGGACCTCCAAACCTTACAGTTTTCGACCAAAATTCACCTGACGCTCGACGGCATCGTGAAAGCCGACCACATCATCGACATCGACGGCAAGCTGATCGACAACATGATCGCGGTCACCGTTCAGACGACCGAAGACGCCGACTTGAAGACGTCGATCCTCAAGAACTTCCAAGCGGTGATCATGATCATTCCGCACGCCGGTGACTGCTACCTGGACTTGTTCGTCGACTTGAACGTCAACGACATTGGCGCTTCGAAGCTCATCAAGGACCAAGTCTCCAGTTTCCTTGCCACCGGCATGAAGGGCGTCATCGACTCCCTCGTGCAGCTGAAAGGCTAACCCCATGCGCGCCCTCGCGACAATCTTGGCGCTGACCTGGTTCGTTGCCGCATGCAACGACGACGAGAAGGTATTCAAGGGCGGCGGCAGCAACGAAAACAAGCCGGCCACCACCTTGCTCAACGGCACGGAAGGGCTGGACGGCCTCGGCGCGACGCAAAATGCGCCGACCGAATCCGCTCACGTAACCTACGAACTGACCGTGACCTCGAATTCGAAAGCTCAGCTCTGCACGGGCGACGTCAAGCTCGTGATCATGAGCGATTTCACCATGAAGTTTCCGGACTCCAAAGCTCAATGCGTGTCGTTGACCGTCGACCTGTCGAAAGCGCTCGGCGGCGCCGGCGGCGGCGTCGGATCCCAAGACAAAAACAACGCGTCTAGTGACGGCAAGGTCCTCTCCTTCAAGTCGATCGCCGGCGCCGAATTCGATCCCCCGCGGCCGTTCCTGCTCGGGCCGGTCATTCAGGACGAATCCATCTACAAGGACTTCAAGCGTACGGTCGAGACGACCGTCAAATCGGTCAACGCCGCCGGCAGCCCGGCCACGGCCTCCGGCAAATTCAACATCACCGTCGACAGCGTCCACTCAAATTACAAAGACCCGAAGTACAAAATGGATTTCGAGGACGTTTTGCAGTGGCGCATGGAAGCCGAAGGCTTCGACGGCGTCCAAGCAAGCTCCGGCTTGCTCTTCAAGAAAATGGAATGGGTTTGGAACGTCAAACCGATCATGATTCCGCACGTCACGATCGTCGGCAACCTCGCCGATTTGATCAAGAGCAGCGACCCGGGCGGCTCGGCCGACATCGTTGGCGAGATCACCATCGATCTAAGGGTCAAAGAATTCGACTTTACTGGGGGCGGCGGCTGAAGCCGACCTAAGTCCGTGGTAACATGACCCAATGACTTCCTTTCGGACCAATTTTCTCTTGGCCGGGGCCCTGGCCTGTTGCGCCGCCCACGCTGTCGCCGACCCGCTCGTCGGGGACGTCGGCGCTGCGTATTCCACCGCGGAAGCGGCCGGCACCAACCCGGCCAACGCCGCCTTCCTCGATCGAACGCAGGCGTCCTTCGCGCCTGAACTATTCAAATCGGAAAGCCTGTCCGTCCGTTACCCGGGCTTCGAACCGACGACCCTCAACGAGAACGGTCTCGGCGGTATCTTGAACGGGGGCCGGCCCGGCTTCATCTACAAACCGTCGCCGCGCTTCGGCATCGGCGGCTACTTCGTTCCGCCGATCGGCATCGAGCTGCAGATCCACAAGCAAAAGATCCCGGTGCTGATCCTCGGTCAACAGAGCTACATCGATCTCGACGCCGTCGGCAAACTCGACGGCGCGGGCCAGGTAATCGTCGGCTACAAGTTCACCGACCGCCTCGGCCTTGGCCTCGACCTGTCGATGCAGGCGATCACCTTCGACGCGACGTTGACCCCAAGCGACGGCGGAGATCCCTTGGCCACGATCAAAGGGAGCCAGTCCGACATTAACGCGGTGATCGGGGTCCGCTTTGACGTCATTCCCGCCAAATTCTCTGTCGGCGTTGCTTTTGGCCTCGTCAACCTCCACAAGCAGACGACCGACATCCAGTCGCCGCTCATCGGCGGCGCGGACCCCGGCGCGGCCGCGAAGAGCGACGGAGCCAACGCGCAGCTGACGACACCGCTCAACAACGTCATTTTTGGATTTCAAGCCGGGCTCGGCACGAGGCTCCACCTCCTGGCCGACTTCGATTACACGCGAGTAAACACAGAGGCTACCGGCTTTTCGCTGGTTGACCTGAAGACCAAACGCAAAGACCTCCACGACACCCTCGCCGTGCGCGCCGGCGCCATTCTGGGTTGGATGGACGGCGGCAACCTTCTCGTGGGTTTCCGCTACGAGCCCTCGAGCATCGGCCCGGGAGCGAAGGGTGCCGACGGTTCGATCGGTTTCGGCACCATGGAAGTCGTGCAGATCTTCACGGGCTTCGCCTCGATGGCGCCCTATTGGCAGGTGGCCACAGGCATTCAGCGCGGCTTTTCGCCGAAGTCTTTGCCGAAGACCAAGAAGGACGATGGCCCGCGCGGCTACTACCAATGGACTGTGGCCGTCGGCATCGGCTATCGCCGTTCTTCGCTCGGAATCGACGAAAATGGCGAGCTGCCCGGCGCTTACCTCTATACGAAGACGTTCATCCCGGCTTCGGTCACGTACAAGTTCTAGGTCGCGGTCTTGGCCACGAGCTTCATCAGGAACTTCACGGCCGACCCGTCTTTCGCTTTGCCTCTGACGTTGAGCGGCTGCTCGGCGGCGTGACCGAGGGTCAAAGCGTCGCCAGACACGAAGACTTGGCGGTCTTGGCGTGTCGCGTCGACTTTCATCGCCTGCCAAAGGGTGGCGTCAGCGTCGCAGTTTGAGGGCGTCTCGACGCAGTATTGGACGGAGGTGGCATCGAGTTCGCTTGAGGCCGAGACGTAGAGGTTCGGGCTTTCCGCTTCGCTCAGACCAGCGTGCATCTCGGGCTGCGCCGCGGCTGCAGCCGTTGGCGTCGTGACGGGGGTCGGTGGCACCGTTTGGTCCGGATCGACCGGCATCGTCAAGCCTTCGCTACCCGCGACGATGCGCTTCGGATCGATGCGGACTTCGTGGCGGTGGCCCTCTTCGAGGGTCGTGATGACGCTGATCTTCTCGCCGCGACGCAGTTTGCCAAAGAGCTCGGGGGTCAGCACGAAGGTATGGCCGTGGTCGTCTTGCACGTAGGTAAGCGTCACGGTCTTGTTGTCGCGGATGACGGAGGCTTTTAGCACGCCGTTTTCACCGAGGAAACCGCTGCCGAGGGTAGACCAGCCTTCCATGCGAATGTCGAAGAGCTTCACCGTGGCGCCAGCAGCGGGCGTCGCGTCGTCGCGGACGGCGCTGGTGGACGGCGAGCTGCCGCAGGCGGCGAGCTGGAAGCCCAGGTACACATAACCCGAGGAGGCCATCAGTTGGAACAGGGTGCGGCGGTTCATCGTCGGATCCTTGAGTTCATTTGGGGAGTTCAATTGGGACTTACGGGTTGCGGCCGGCATTCTTCCAGTCGGTGATCTTGCTGATTTCGCTTCCGGACAGTGGGTCGCGCGGGGCTTTCGGCATCGCTTTGTTCGTGACGAGCTGGATGATCGTATTGGCCACGTCGGCGCTCGGGAGGATCGAAAGGTCGGGGAGCGTGCCGCCGGCGTGGTGGCATTCAGCGCAGTTCTTGTCCAAAATCGGCTTTATGTCTTTGGCGAAGGACGGGCCCGTGCCCGTGCCGGGATTCACCGTGATGGTCGTGCCCGTCGACGTCGTAGTGCCAGTAGTCACTGTCGTGCCGGTCGTGGTGCCGGTCGTCGCCGTAGTTTCCGTCGAGGTGTCGGTGCCGCCGCCGGTGGTCGGCCCTTCAATCGTCACTTCAATCGTCAAGTCGCCGCCCGTTTGGCCCCCGACCGGTTTCATCACGAGAGGCAAGCGCACGGCGCCCGGTTGCAACACCAGGTCGACGAGTTCGCCGCGCAATTTGACGACGCCGCCTTGCAGTACTTCCAAAGCGAGGTGGCCCTTTTCGTTCGGCTTCAAACCGGTGAAATTTAAGGTCGCCGTGTCGCCGGTGAACTTGATCGGGCCGGTGGTGTCTATCGTTTGATAGATGAAGTGATAGGTCAAGTTCGCCGTATCGAGGCCGTACTTGGCTTTGAGTTCGCTGGCTTTCAGTTCGATCGGAATCGAGCTGTCGCCGGTGGCGGGACCAGACGCTTTCGAGCCGTTGTTCGAGGTCGCCGTATTCGTTTGCTGCTGCTGCTGCCTGTCGTCGGCGGTACGCTTGCCGGCGCCACTATCCGGGCCCGGAACGACTTGCGCGTTCTGGCTCGGCTGGCAAGCCGCAGCCGAAAGTCCCAGGACGATGCCGAGCAGATGGGTGCGAGCAAAGGCCATTGTTGGTACCCCGAAGAAACTTGTGCCTAGCGATCCCGAATGAATTGCAAAAGCGGATCCAAACTAAATTATAATAATATCAATATGTTAGAAAAAAGTCGATCCCGTTTTTTGTCGACGAACTGAGCACTTCCCTCACTCGTGCGGGCCGTGGGGGTTGTCTTCGTCGCCGTTGACGTGGACGAGCGCCGACTCGTCGCCGGCGATGGCGACGACGTCGGTCATGATCTTTTGCCAGGACTGGCGCGAGCCGCTGGTGAGGCTGCGAATCAGCCAATAGTCCGTCGCCGGCCCCGACGAGAACGCCGCGGGAGTCGCGGTCGTGACGATGTCCAGGTTCTTGCGACCTTCCGGGTCTTCCTCGGTCGCCTTTAATTGGAAGTAGTCGTAATTGTAGTAAGAGAACGTCGAGCAACCGTTGAAGAAGTAGATTTGGTACTTGTCCTTCGGCAAGGTCTGGCGGCGCTTCTCGAAGAGGCGGCCCACGGAGAGGTAGCCGCCCAAGCCAGAGTGGCCGTCGTAGATGAAGACGTCGGCTTCGCGCAGGCCCTTGACGGCGGCCGTGACGAACTCGCCGCTGTCCGGTTTGACGAGGTACATGTTGACCAAGACCTTGTGGCCGCCTCCGACGAGGCGGAGCGTCTTGTGGCGGGCCTCGTTCGTCAGGATCTGATAGTTCACGTCTTCGGCGTCGGGAATCGCCTTCATCAAGGTTACTTCCGCCGGCAGGAGTAGGTCGGTGTCGGCGTTGCCCGTCTGGCTGTCGAGCAGCCTTTTGCCTTCCGTCAGCATGCGGAACGTCTTTTCGAAGCCCTGGCGGCCGAGGTCGGCCTTCTTCCAGTTCTCGTCGATGCCGACCAGGAACGTCACGCGCGTTTCGTCGCCGTTGCCGTTGTCGCCGAAGAGCGTGTCGTAGCGGGGAAACGAGTTCGCCGTCGAATTGAGCGGCCGCATGGTGGCGTCGACTTCAATCGTGGCGTCCTTGGTCGCGTGCGGGCAGCCCTTTTGATAAGGGTTCCAGAAGTACCAGTAGTCGCCTTCGGTGTTGTAGTGGTGATCAGTGCACAGATTGACATGGGTTTCGCCCTCGGCCTTCAATACTTTGAAGTCGTCGAGCGCGTCGGTGTCGCCGGCGAAAATTTGCTTGGCTTCGGCGAAGGAAACCAGGCCTTTGCCGTAAATGACTTTCGGCTCTTTCGGCAAGAGGATGGGAACTTCCACTTTGTCGGAACCGTGGAACATCGACTTCTTGAAGACGACGATGTCCTTGTAGCTGTAGTGGATGTTGACTGCGTGGTGGCCCGCGACCTGCTCGCTGGACTTCACCTTGATGTCGGGCCGCTCGCGCGGGATCCCGGGATTGGCGCTGAAATCGTAGGGCTTGGTATGGTTTACGAAGGCGCTGAACATGTGCGAAAGCTGCGCCTCGATCTGCTCGTCGATGTCGTCCTTGAGGTCGGACGAGTACACGGCCGTCGCGTCGCCGTCGAAGCCCTCCGGCAAGGTGTAATAGAGAGTCGTTTCGAAGGTCATCTCGGCGCGCCGTGAGTCGGCGCCGAAGAACTTGACCGACGATTCGCCTAACCCCGGTTGGACGGTGCGGCAGCCGGCGAAGCCGAAAGCCAAGAGCGCGATCAGAAGGCGCATGGACTTACCCTTTCGAAATTAGGCCTTATTTACGTCGGTAGACTTGGGGGCGGGAGTGTCGGCGACGGGGGTCGCCTCGGGAAGCTTGTCTTTCTTGGCGGCTTTCTTCTTAGCGATGGGGCGCTGGCCATGCTTGCGCATGGGGTTGTGCCGGATGGCGATGTCGTAGGGAATGGACTGGATGCCGCCTTCGCGGGCGATTTCGATGAAACGTAGCTGGCTCCGGATCTTTTCCTGACCCGCTTCGGCCTTCCGGCGAATATATTTGCCGTCGGGCAAGAGGACGCGAGCCTTGACGTTGTCGGCCCAAGAAATCCGGAGGATTTCGTTGATCAGACGCGCCTTGATTTCCTTGTTGTCGATCGGAAAGGCGATCTCGATGCGTCGGTCCATGTTGCGCGGCATCCAGTCGGCGCTGCTCAGGAAGACCTTGTGTTCGCCGCCGGCGTGAAAGTACGAGATCCGCGAATGCTCCAAAAAGCGATCGACGATCGAGATCACTTCGATGTTGTGGCTGACTCCCGGAATGCCCGGCTTCAAGCAACAGATGCCGCGGACGATCAGTTGGACCTTGACCCCGGCCTGCGACGCCTTGTAGAGCGCGTCGATGATGTCCTTGTCCACCAAGGCATTCATCTTGGCCATGATGAAGCCGTTGCCCGAGCGCTTCTGGTGTTCGATCTCTTGTTCTATCTGCTTTAGGATCACGGTCCGGAGGTTGACGGGAGCCAAAGCCAG
>JAYWBY010000432.1:0-11743 GCA_043781115.1 Pseudomonadota bacterium | reverse complement strand
CGATACGACGACGGCCACGACGAAGGCCGGGCCGGCGGACGTGCAGGCCGACGCCAAGGTGAACCTAAAGTTTCGCTTTTCTTTCGAGTGAAGTTACTTGATTTTGAGTTTCTTCATTTTGCTTTGCAGCGTCGAAGGCTTCAGGCCCAGCAACTGAGCGGCGCCGTCCGAACCGTAAATTTTGCCGCCCGCGGCCTCCAAGGCGCGTTTGATGTGGACCCGCGTCGCCTCGTCTAACGTCGTTACCGGGCTATTCGCCGCCGTGGGCGCCCCTCGGCCGGGAGACAGCGGCGCCAAAGTCAGAAAGCTCGCGACGTCGACCGCCCCGCGGCCGCGGGCTAGGATGACTGCGCGCTCGAGGACGTTGCGAAGCTCGCGGACGTTGCCCGGCCAACCGTACGCCCTCAGCGAGTCGAGTCCGACCTTGCCCACCTTCAGCGGCTTGCCGCCGTCCCTTCGGCGCAAGGCCTCGAGAAACGCGTCGATCAGCGCCGGCAAATCCTCGAGCCGGTCTCGAAGCGGCGGCAGGGTGAGCGGAAAAACGTTGATCCGGTAGTAAAGGTCCTCACGGAACGTCTTCTTGCGGATGGCGTCCTCGAGGTCGACGTTGGTCGCCGCCAAAAGACGCACGTCCACCTTGATCGTCTGATCGCTGCCGACCGGTTCGAAGGCGCCTTCTTGCAAGACGCGCAAGAGCTTCGCTTGGAGTTCGAGCGGCATGTCGCCGATCTCGTCGAGAAAGATCGTGCCACCGTTGGCGGCGCGGAAGCGCCCGTCCCGGTCCCGCACGGCGCCCGTGAAGGCGCCCTTGACGTGGCCGAAGAGCTCCGATTCGAGCGTGCCCGCAGGGATGCTGGCGCAGTTGACCTTGAGCAGTGGTTTGTCGCGCCGCCTGCTCCACCGATGCAGAGCCGTCGCCAATACCTCCTTGCCGGAGCCGGTCTCGCCGCGGATCAGGACGGCGCTGTCGGTGGTCGCGACGGCCTTCGCTTGTTCGACGATGGCGCGCAGCGCCGGGCTGAGGGTACGACCGAGCAAGGCGACCGGGTCGTCGCCGTCTCGGTCCTTTAAAAGCAGCTCCGTCAGCGCTTTTTCCTCGCGGTAGAGGCTGGAAAGTTTCCCCGCTTGCGCCGTGACGAGCATGCCGAGCGCAAGGATGTGCGCGTAGAGATCGACGAGGCGCATTACCTCCGAGCTGTAAGTCTCGCAAACGTTTCGGTCCAGCGACAAGAGCCCGAGCGTCTGGTCGCCAGCGTAAAGCGGCACGACCATGCAGCTGTGGCCTGGGGTCAAATCCAGGACGTGGTCGAAGAGGTCGCCGTCGCCGTCTCGGTGGTCGTGTTCGGTGTTCACCCGGGCGACCCGGTCTTGCAAGACTCGCTTCAAGTCCTGATGCGCGCCGAGGTTGACCTGATGCGCCAAGACTTTGCGGCTGGTCAGGCGGCCTTGCGCGGTGCGCACTTTCAAGATGTCGCCGTCTACCTGCCAAACGGTGGCGAGATCGTAGGGCGTCACTTCCGCCAGCCACTTTAGCCCGGCGTCGAGGAAGTCGTCGAGGTCGGGGACCCGTTCGACGAGGGCCCCTAATTCCTTCAGCTGATTGGCGAGGTCCAAAACTTCAGGGCACATACGAACTCCACCGGAATAACGGTGTTCGTCCACCGATATGTCGATGGTACCGAAATACCGGTGTAATTACAAGCAGCACATGACCTATATTATATTGTTATTACAATATGTTACAAGGAATCTTGCGTCTGGCACGCCACATGCAATGCAGAAGAAATGGAAGCAACAGGTCCCCCACTGAAGGAGTATGTGATGTCTCGGATTTTAAGTGTAGGCGCCAAATTTCCTGAATTCTCGGCTCCTGCGGTCGTGTCGCTGGAAAAAGGCCGCGAGTTTCAGACCCTGAATAGCCAGTCGCTCAAAGGCCGCTGGAGCGTCCTCTTCTTTTGGCCGCTCGACTTCACCTTCGTTTGCCCGACGGAGATCGCCGAATTCGGCCGCCAGTACGGCGAATTCAAGGACCGCGGCGCCGAACTGATCGGAGTCAGCACTGACAGCCAATTCGTTCATTTGGCCTGGCGCCAAAATCACGCCGACTTGAAAAATCTGCCGTTTCCGATGCTGGCCGACAACACCAAGGAACTCAGCGAAGCGCTCGGCGTGCTGCATCCGGTGGACAAAGTCCCGCTCCGCGTCACCTACATCGTCGACCCGGAAGGCGTCATTCGCCACGTCAGCGTCAACGACTTGAACGTCGGTCGCAACGTCAAAGAAGTCCTGCGCGTTCTCGATGCGCTCCAGACCGACGAGCTTTGCCCCTGCAATTGGGAAAAAGGCCAAGCGACGATCACGGCATGACGCCAAACCACGACCCAGGAGGAACCATGACGACGCTCGAATCCGTCTTTTCCGGCCGCGAAACCGCGGTTGCCCGAGACTTGAAGTTGAACCTGAAGAACTTACTTCTCGAGAGCCCGCTCGGACCGGAAGCCGCGAACCTGGCGCTGCTGGCCCTCGCCAGCTCTCTCGGCGATGCGACTCTAAAAGCATTGGCCCTCGGCCATCTTGAAGAGAAGGATTTGAGCCCCGAACAGCTTCAAGAAGCGGAAGAGAGCGCCGCGATCATGGGCATGCTGAACGTCTATTACCGGTTCAAACACATGCTAACCGCCGTCCAAGGCGAAGAAGCCGTGAAGGAGCACTACCGAGCAGCCGGCCTCAGAATGAACTCGCTCGCCAAGCCCGCCTTGGGCAAGGAGCGTTTCGAAATGCTGGCCTTCGCCGTGTCCGTTTTGAACGGCTGCGACACTTGCATCAACGCGCACGAACGCGAGCTGCTGAAGCTCGGCTCGACGCACGACAAGATTCACGATCTGGCCCGTCTGGCGGCCGTCGCCAAGGGTCTGAACTCTCTGTTGAGGAGAACCCCATGAGCACCGTGATCGAACTCGCCGACGACGAAACTTTTGAAGCGCTCGTGCTGGACGAACGCACCCGCCCCGTGCTGGTCGATTTTTCCGCCGCATGGTGCGGCCCTTGTCAGAGCCTCGCCAAGACCCTGGAGGCCTTGGCCCCTGAGTTCGCCGCTGGGCTGAAGCTCGTCAAAATCGACGTCGACGAGGCTCCCGAGACTGCCGCGGCCTTTGGAGCCCGCGCCCTCCCCTATCTCATAGTGTTTGAAAACGGCCTTCCGACCGACCGCTTGATCGGCAACCCGGGACCGGCGCGCCTGAAGGAGTTTCTGACGAAGAACAGGCCAGAAAACGGTCGAAATCACTGGGTTTTGTAAGTATCCTAAGAGGCAAACAACTCGTTGTCCCCTGTCGTTGGTCAAGAGGGTGAATGTCTCTTCGGGTGCTGGTGAAGATCGTGCTCGCCTTCGTGGTGACGACCCTTTTTTGGGGCGCCGGCGAGGCGTCGGCCGTTGGCTGGCGAGTCGAAGGCAAGATCGCCTCCCCGGCCCTAACGGATCGCCTCGCGGAACGCTATCCCGACATCCGCAACGCCACCGATTTACAGAATCTGCTTCGAGACTTCGGCAGTAGGCAGCACATGTTAAAGCTCGAAGCGACGCTCGAAAAGGGCGTTTGGGTCCTCCGCGGCTCCTCGGCGGCGGTCATCACCGAAATCGAAATCGACATGCTGACGCGCCTCCTTCGCAACCCCCTTTACGCCGCCGTCCAAAACTTCATCGGCCAAGTCGACTCCACGGAAGCGCAAGCCAAGGTCAAGGAAATGCTCGAACGTTATTTGACGCGTCGCGGCTATCCAGAAGCGAAGGTGTCGCTCGCCGTCGAAAGAAGCGCCGATGGCGTCACCTACACGGCGAGAGTCAATGAAGGCGATCCGTGCGTCATCGGCCGGATCGAGCTGGGCTTCAAGCTGCCACCTAATTCGCACCTCGAACTCTCGCCGGGAGATATTTGCGACCGAGAAGAAATCGAAACGGCGATCAACGGCCTCGAGGCCGAGTTGCGCGAGCGCGGCTACAACCAACTGAAGCTCGAACTCGCGGACGTGCGCTACGACCACAAAAACGACCTGGCGACAGTGATCGTGTCGGGCGTGCTCGGCCAAAAAGTCCGCTACGAAATCGTCGACAACTCCAAGCTTTTTTTGATCGACGACCTCTTCGCCGACGACGAGTTGACCAAGATCGATCCGACGATCGTCGGCCCGGACGCCATGAGCTCGGAGCTCCAGCGTCGGTACCGCAATCGGGGCTTCATCGACGTCGTAATCAAGGGCCCCGAGGTCAAAAAGTCGGGAGAGGAGGAATTCGTCTACGTTTACTTCGTCGACCCGGGGAAGCAGTACATATTGAAAAGCGTGCAGTTCGAGGGCGTGACGATCTTCAAGCAGGACGAGCTTCTGGATTTCATGGGGCTGACTAGCCTTTGGCAGACAGCGCGGCCGCTCAACTACGAAGAGCTGCAAACGGGCCTAACGGCGCTCCGTGCTCGCTATCAGCAAGCTGGCTACTGGGACGCCAAGGTTCGCGACCCGGGGACCGGGCAACGAGACAAGGAGACCGGCACGGTTCGTTTGACGATTCAGGTGGAAGAGGGAATGCCGCGCCATCTCGGCAAAGTCATAGTCAAGGGCAGCGGCCTCATTCCGGAGAAGGAGGTCATGGACATGCTCGGGACCGCCCCGGGCGAATCGCTCGATCGGGCCAAGCTCGTCGACTTCCAACAGACGGTCCGCACGGCGTACATTTCGCGAGGCTTCCTTTATGCAGACGTCCAAATCGACCTAAAGGCGGCGGAAGTCAAGCGGGCGCTCGTAGTCGACGTGACCGTAACGATCAACGAGGGGACACGGGTCAAGATCGGCGACATCACCATCACCGGCTTGGCGCGCACCCACGAGAAAGTCGTCAGGCGGGAACTCCTCATTCAACATGGCGACTGGTACGATCCGGAACGCATCAACCTTTCGAGGCAAGCGCTCAACCGTCTGGGACTCTTTCGCTCCGTCCAGATCAACCCCTTCGACCGCAACGCCGTCACCGCCAAAGAACCCGAGATCGACCTAGTCGTCGACGTCCGCGAAGGCAAGGCCGGCAACGTGTCGTTCGGCCCGGGTTGGAGCTTGGTGAAAGGCTGGAACTACGGGGCGGAAGCATCTTACAGCAACATCGGCGGCGTCGGCCGCCAGGCTTCGGTGCGCGGCGCGATCAGCGAGGAGCGCGACCAGTACGCCATCGGCGCGAAGACTTTGCTGGGCCGCAAGATCGGCACCGGTTACATCGAACCCTACATCTTCGACCTGCCGCTCGACATGCAGATCAACGCCAACCAAAAAGCGGAATGGGGCGGAGCGCTCTGGGAGTTGAGCTACGGCGGCGAAGTGGCGCTGATTCACAAGCTCCACCTGCTCATTCCGGGAAGCAGCGTGTCGACTTTCTATGGCCAGAAGGTCGTGAAGACGGAAGGCTCGAGCACGACCGTCGACGACCAGGTCGCCAGCGACGTGCGCATCGGCACGACCGGCGTCCGCTTCAACATCGACGAGCGAGACAACCTGAAGTTTCCCTCTTCCGGCTACACGCTCGACACCGAGCTGGCCTGGGCGCGCTACGGTTTGGGCGGCGATTTGCGGTATTTCCGCTGGGACGTCGGTTCGAGCCGCTATTTCGGCCTGACGGACAAGATCGTATTGGCCTTCGGCTTCGACATCACCTCGTATGACGGCATCGAGCGGAAGGGTGAACGCCTGGGCGTCCTGCCACCTTCCGAGCGTCTGTCGTCGGGCGGCGCCGACACGGTTCGGGGCTACAACCCCGGCAGCCTCGGGCCGATCGTCAGGAAGCCGACCTTCAGCCAAAACATCGACACGGCGGGCGGAGTGGAAACACCGAACTGCGACGTCTCCTACTCGACCGATGCGCTGGACGGCACGAGTCGCACCACGATCAAAACCGAGCTTCGCTACCGCTTGAACGAGACGATGGCCGTCGCCACTTTCGTCGACAACGGCAACGTCTTCTTGTCGAACGACCAGATGAAAAAATTCCAACAAGCCTACGACAACCCGGTCGAACCCGACGTCGTCGCTAACCCGGCCTGCGAAAAGCGCCACGCCCAGCGTAGCGTCGAAGGCAACATCGGCTACGACTACAAAGACCTGCTGAAGAATCCCGGTTACATTTGGACGCGCCACTACTATTCCTACGGCTTTTCCTACAGCTTGCTGACGGCGCTCGGCTCCGTCAACTTCGCCTACGGTCTGCCTTGGCGCGAACCAGAGACCGAACACTGCGCCGACAACAAAGACTATTGCTACATTCGGGGCAATCACACCGGGCCTTACTGGCGTCGCGGTGAAGTCCACTTGAACGTCGGCGCTCGCTTCTGAAGGTTCCGCGACGCGTCGCCTACCAGGCCGCCTTCGGCCAAAAAAACAGCGACGCGTTGTGGTAGTCGTCGGGTATCTCGGTGGTCACGAAAAGCCGGTCGTCGGCGTCGATCGCGAGATTAGTCAGCGTCTTCAGGCGCGCCGGCAGCGCGATGTCGCTGCGACGCGTGACGTGAATGCACGAATGAAACTTGAAGGCGGCGACGCGCATGTTCTTGCGGTCGCCGATGTAGACGAGGCGCCGAGCCTCACTCACGGCTATGCCGGTCAAAGAATCCGCCAAGAGGTCCGAGGCGCCTTCGAGGTAACATTGCCGGGCCACGACGCAGGACGAAGCTTCCGCCTTGTCGCATTCGAGGAGCAGGAGCGGGAACCCCTTGATCCGAGAAATGGCCAGGTACTGCCGTTTTTTGCTGGTTCGCCAGCCGTCCGGCAACGGCGCGATGCCGCTCAGCTTGACGCCGTTGGTAGCCTGAAAGGCGTGCTTGAACCGCGTCCGAAAGGAGGCCGTCTCAAGCTTCGTGGGTTCGCCTCCTCGGTCGGCTGGTGGGGCGATCATGTCCCAGGGCAGCGTTCGGCGAACGATCTCCTTCAGATTCTTCGGGTCGGTCTCGAACAGCGCCAAACTCTCGCCGTCGAGCAAAAGCACTCGGTCCGTCCCGGCGACGATGCCCGTCCAGTTGAACGGGCCGGCGTCCTTGGCGACCTCGAGTCGCTGCGAGTCGGTGAGTTTGCCGAAGACGTCTTCTCTCGTCTTGCCGTCGGGATGAAAGGGCGTGGTGATCGCGTAGCCGCCCTCGCGGGGCATGATGATCAAACGGCCGCTCTCGACCGCGACCGCCGTCACGCCGCGACTGAGAGTTTCAAGGGCCTGCACCGTTTCGGGAAATGGCAGAAGTTTCGGCGCGCCCGACGCCGCCGCGCGCGGGGCAGGGCCCAGCCACGCCTGAAGAACGCAGGCGCCGACGAAAGCTGCCGTTTTTGCCATATTTTGGGTCAAACCCACACTCCGCGTAGTTCCTCTCCGATGATATAGAACTCTGGCCCCCCGTTCAATGGCTCCGCGACCCTGCTATAATTGGTCTAGACCTTCCAAAGACCAATCCACTCACATTTAAATCTCCGGAGAGCTGCCTTGGCATCTCAAAAGGACTCCGTCCGTTTCACGGACTATCTGAATTGCCGCGACAAAGCCGGCCGCCTCGCCATCCTGACTCGCCTGCGCCAAGGCGGACAGTTCTTACCGATCTCCTTGGCGGAAGATTTGCTCTGCTTGGACATCGGCGTCGACGAGAAACTTGCCGTGCTCGAAACGACCGGCAGCCGCGACGGTCGGGCGCTCGAGCACTTCCTTACCGAGTCGCTGCTGACTTGGCCGCAGGACCTTGCGACGCTCGCCGTGCGCCTCTGGAGCCAACGCACCGATCATCTGCTTTGGTTTCGCATTTTGACGACGTTGAAATCGCCGCACTTGTCGCAACGGATTTCCTACACCATCGCCGACCACGCCTTCTACACCGGCGGCGGACACACCCTCGCCGCCTCCGTCGACATGGAAGGCTTAGAAGAGATGTCGCAGGCGTTTCACGGCCTGCTTTTCCACCGGTCGGTCGAGTGGAACTCGCCAAAACCGCGCCTTCTGGCGCTTGCCGAAAAGACGGTGCTCGACCTGTCGACGCACCTTCACCCCGACAACAAAGCCATGCCTTCGGCCCTCACCTACCTGGCGCGCTTCGCTCCGGAAGCGATACGGGATTTGGTCGTCACCGCCAAGACGACCGAGCCGTGGCGTGATTACTTGCGCGCCGTGCTCAGCCAAGTCGACCAACTCGACAAGAGCGTCGAACGCATCACCAAGTTCTTGGCAAAAGCTCCGAAGGCCAAGGGCCATGACAAACTCTCGGCCTTGTGGCTACCGACCTGGGCCCGCGCGAACCTCCCGACCGACCTCGTCTCGTCGGCGCTGGCGCTCGTCTGCGCCAACGAGGCAGAACCCCGCGTCGCTACGGCGAACGAGATCATCGTCACCAGCCCTTGGGAATTCTTCGCCGGCATTCCGGCGCCGGTCTTGGTCGACGCCCTGGCCAAGGTCACGGACGACGCCGTCTATTCGCGTTCGCTGGTCTTGGTCTTCGGTTTGCTCGGCGTCCCCGCCCCGGAAGTGCTGGTTCAGCAGTTAAAAGAACGCTTGAGCAAAGCCTCCGACCCGGCGGCATTGCTGGCCCTATTGCCGCTCCGCCTCCGCCTCGAGCTGACTGAAGGCGAGGCCCGTCCTACGGCTACGCCGACGCCCTTCGCCCTCGTCAAACTCGAAGAGGCGGCGGTCCTCGAAGGTGGCGTAGCGCCCCGTAAGGCGGCCTTCCTCGACTACGGCACGCCTGCCGACGCGGGACGCGAAGGCAGCGAAGACCCGGCACGCGTCACCGCCCGCAAGGCCTTCTTCGACGTCGCTTATCGCGGCGGCAAGGCCAGAACCATTGCCGGCGAGGGCCTCTTTCAATCGTTGATGGATGCCTACCAACAGCCGACCGAAGCCAAACTCGCTGGCCTCGCCCAGTCGTCGCGCGCCACCGAAGGCGTCTTTCGCCTCTGCTACATCAACACGCTCGGCCGCTTCAAAGGGCATGATCAAGCCGCGCTCAAGATCCTCGACTTCGTCCGCTCCAAGGAAGAAGACGATCTCCGCGCCGCGCTGCACGCCTTGGGCGACATCGCCACGCCTCGCGCCGCCCAAGAACTGGTCTCGGCTTTGACCCGGCCGAACACCACCCAAGCCTTACAACTCGAGACGTGCGCCATCCTGGCGAAGCAAGACTTAGGCGGCTTGCAGAACGAATTACGCAGCGCGATCAGTGACTTGACAAAAAGGGGTACGACCGACTCGGGATGGACGGAGGTGCGCGACGCCATCGCCTCGCTGCTCAACCCGTCGCAAGCGGTCAGGCGCGAACCTTTAGGAGTCGGAATCTCTGGCGGCATCAGCGATCAGCAACTCGATCAAATGCTCTCGGGCAAAATCCCGAACTTCCGGGACCTCTCGAGCGAGGTCAAACGGGCGCTTCGGACGTCGCAGTTCTTTCACATTCAGGTCACCAGCGATACGGCGCCGGAATCGATCGATTTGAGCCCCGTCATCGACATGCAGTACAAGGCCTTGGAACTGCTCTTCCGGGAGACCTTCGAGGAAGCCTGCTCGCGCCTGATCCACAAAGGCATCTTGCAGCGCCGGCTCGACGTCATCGGTTACGCCCGTCCGATTCCGCGCGCCATGGACGAGTACGAAAACTTTATCGCCTCGCTGCCGATCGTCCGTGACATCCCGTTCTTCAGCAAGTTCAAGCTCCGGAAGATGCTGCGCGCGATATGCCAGTTCCGTCCAGGCAAGCGCTTCACGCTCGACGGCTTGAAGGCCTTCGCGCTCTTTTTTCTGTGTTTCAGCCGCGCCGAATGCCGCTACGGCTTGAACGGGCTCTTCCCGCTGGGCTTTGCCGACGACAAGGACCTAATGGACTTCTGCAAGGAACTGCATGTCATGCAGGACTTCCGCAACCGCGCCGCGCATGAAGGTTTCCATCCCGACGCCTCGAACGACATCGACGGCATTTGGCGCGCCACGGCCGGCATCGTCCAGAACCTATTCAAGGCGAAGAACTTCATGGAGCGAAGCGACGCGGAAGAGTTCAGCCCGCGCAACCGTTCGACGCCGATTATCGAAAAAAAGGTGTCATGACCTGGGTGGGTCACTCGAGACGAGGCTTTCTGGCTGCAGCCTTGGCGCTGCCGCTGGCCTGCTCATTGACCCATCACGGCCAAAAGGGTGGCAAAGGCGAAGCCGGCCCGCAACCGGTCAATGGCGACCCGGCCGAGCACACCAAGCTCACGGATGGTGACGTCGTCGAATACGCCCGCTATTGCAAGCAAGAACTCGGCATCCCCGAAGCGGTACAAGCTCCGTTCAATTGCATGGACGGGGCGGAAATCCCGATCACCATCGACGGCGAGCCGCCCACCGAAGCGAACTACGCGAATCTGGCCACCGGCAAGATCGGCTGCGACCGTCCCTCTTGGCTCGGCGAAGGACCGTGTTCAAACTATGCGTTCGTTCAACAACGCCAGCTCGCCGACGGCGTCGAAGCGGTGCTGCTTTGCCGTATGCGGTCCTTCTCGACGCCTAAGGATCGCGCCGCCCGCCTCGCAGACTATCAAGCGAAGCCGACCTTCGACAATTTCATGGGTTACTACGTCTTCGACAGCTTGGGGTTGATCTGGGCCAACACCAAAACCGGCAAGACTTGCTTCTTCGACTTCGTCGGCAAAACTTACGGTGGCTACGTCCCTTCCCCGGACGACGAAAAGGCTCCCACTTTCGCCCAACTTCCGGACCCGAAGCCGCCGACGGAGCTGGCGCCGGGCAGTGGCAAGGAAAAGCTCTGGCAACGCAGCGCGCGCCTTACCTGGAAGTCCCCTCATGAGGTCGCCGAGAAGGACAACTGCATCCGCTGCCACGACACCGGGGCTTTCAAATCAAGCCCCTGGGTAAAGCAAGTTTATGCGGTGCCGCACAATGATCAGAATTTGCCTTACCAAGTAATCGGTAAGTCCTTCGCCGCTTGGCAACAGCACTTCCCCGCCCGCGCCATTTCGACCTTGCCCGTCAAAGGATCCTCCGGCGCCGACGAGCCGCAGGTATGCACCTCGTGCCACCGCATCGGCGCCCAGGCCACTTGCGCTTTGCACCTCTACTTCGCGACGGGCGACTCCGCGCCGGTGAAGCTTTCCGACCAAGGCGAGTCCTTCGCCTTGAAAAACTGGATGCCGCCTTCGCCCGATGCCTGGAAGGCCTTGGCGGACGAAGGCGCCAAAGACGCTTGGCACAAGGCCTACGACCGCCACGTGTCCCGCCTGAAATGTTGCTGCGCCAACCCGCAAGCGGTCGGCTGCACCAGCCAAGACTTGACGCAAAGCCCGCTCGCGGCACCCGTGGCCGGCACGGGACCAGGTATTTGTCCTTGAGGAGAACCTCGATGCTCCGTGCCTTCGCCCTTACCCTAGCTCTCGTCGCGGCCCCGGCATTTGCCAAGCCTAAGGCCCCGGTGAAAGACACGAAAGATGTTCCCGGAACCGTCAAATGGTTTTGCGCGCAATATGAAACGGCATTCGCCAACGCCCGCCTGGCCGCTTGCTCGGCAACGGACCGCAAGGCTAGTCAGGCCAAAGCTTTCGCAACGGAAGCGTCCCACGAGCAACAGCAATGCCTCGAAGTGATCAATTCGGCGCTCGGTCAAAAGCGCCAGCGCTTCCACTCTGATTTGGCCAAGCGCTGCATCGCCGCCCACGTCGTCTTCGCCAAAGACCCCACAGGGGCCCATAGGGC
>JAYWBY010000431.1:0-4355 GCA_043781115.1 Pseudomonadota bacterium | reverse complement strand
GAGTTCGTGGAGGCCGTTGCCTTCTTCCAAGTGTTTGAACTGATAATCCGTCTTCTTGATCTTCTTCAGCTCGTCGGCGAGCTTCGAGAGCATGGCCTCGCGGTCTTTCTTGTATTTGGGCCACTGGTATTCGTCGAGGTGCCGCTGGATCTTGGCGAGCCGCGACTCGCCGTCGTCGGCGCGGAACCATTTGCGGTCTTGGAGGAAGGTTTTGATGTCCTCGACCGCGGCGGTCTTCTTTTCGACGAGCTTCGCGACGACGCTTGCCGAGGCGTGCGAGCCTTTCGCCTTGGTCAGGACGTTGTTCCACTTGTCGTAGTTGCCGATCGCGTCTTCCATGCCCTTGAAGTCGTCGCGCATCTTCGAAAAGGTGTCGTCTTGGTCGGCGTAGAGGCGGCAGAGCGCCTGCAAATTGTACGACGCCACCCGCGTCGGACCGTCGACGATCGCCGCCGCGACGGCGTCGGGAGTGGCGTTCGGATCGGCTTCGACGGAGTGGCGCAGGGCGTCCATCCAAGGGTCAAAGCGGTAAAGTTGGGCCGGCCTTTCGCCGCCATCGTCGCTCTTCAGCGTCGCTTGCTCGCCGCTGCTATCGGCGGTTTTGCAGCCGAAAATCCCAGAAATTGCCACCAACAACGCGATATTCCAAGCCTTCATCGGAGCCTCTAAAGAGTATTTTTTCGTGAACGCTCATTATATACTGAAAGTACAAATAATCTATAAAGGCAGGGGGGATTTATGGACCGGAGGACGCTCGTCAGGGTAATGGGAGCCGTTGGCTTGTCGACGATCGCGGCGCGACTCGTCGGCTGCGGACCGGTCGAGAGCAGCCAGGCGTCGAAACTTGGCGAAGGGCCAGCGACGACCCGCGTCCAGGTTTACGACTTGGTGATGGAAGGCTGGAGCGTCTTGGGTTCTGGCTATCTCGGCGAGACGGGCGTGCTCCACGCTACGCAAATCCGGGACTTCGCCACCATTACGTTGGACTACATCCAGGACCCGCACGGCCACAAATTCACGCTGACCGACGCCCAGTTCGCCCAACTGCTGCTGGGTCAACAAGTTTCTGTTTTGACGACGATGGCCCTCGATCATCACCACGAAGTCCGCATCAAGCCGGCGCATCATGCCGACGGCAGCGTGCCGATCGAAGTCGAAATCGACGCCAACGGCCACCCGGTGCACGCGTAATTTTTTGGGGCGGCCTAGGCTATCTCTTAGTGAACTGACTTGCAAGATGGGCTCAACCCACCGCCGTCGCCGCCGCACTGTCGCTGCAACCCGCCGACAAGCTCGTCCACATGGACTACCCCGAACCGACGGACATCAAGGTAGTCGCACAAGACGTCGCCGCGCGGTCGGGCCGGCCGATGGTCGTCGACCGGAGCGCCAACGGCAAGGTGCAAATCATGGCACCCGAGCCGCTGACGATAGAGCAAGCGACGGAACGCTTCCAGGCCGCCCTCGAGGACCACAGACTCGCCGAAGCCGAGCATCACGGGGTCACGCAGATTCTACCCAAGCGACCTGGTCGCGACCCTCGCCAGCCTCGGCCTGACGATGGTGGCGACCGGCGACGTCGTCCGGGTAGTGCCATATCGCTCGATCGCGGCCAAGGAATGACTTATCCTGATGGGACATGCACGCTCGGTCCAAACTGCTGTCGTTACTCGCGCTGTCGTTCGCAACTTTGGCGTGCGTCTACCTCTTTAACTATTACACGCGGATCCTCCCCGACGTAGGCCTACCGTACATCGACCACCTCGGTTACCGGCTGCAAGTCCGGCAGCTCGTTGCCGGCCATTTGACGTTGGCCGATTCGCCTTGGGGAGCATTTTACGACGCAACCTGGGGCCTCGGCTTGAATCAGCCGTGGGGACTCGGCGTGCCACTGTTGATGGTACCCTTCGAGCTCCTGGCCAGAGCATGCGGGATGACGGCGGGATTTCCCGATCGCATCTTCCTGCTTCTACTGGTCGCCGCCACCGCGGCGCTTTGCTTGGCCGCCTTCCGTCGCACCCAGTCGCTCGCGGCGCCCGAGGCGGGAACCTTCGCCGCGATCCTTTTTTTGAGTGTCATGCTCGCGGCGGCGCTCTTCGTTCGGCCGCTGGCGCTGATGATCAACAACAGCCTCGGAGTCTACGAAGAATCAACTCTAGTCAGCTGCCTCTGGGCCAATTGCGGCTTGGCCCTGCTCGCGCTTTGCGCGACCGGCGCGTCCAGGCGCCGTTTCCTCTTCAGCGCTTTCTGGTTTGGCACCGGCGCGGTTTTCCGGCCCACGATGTTCCTCTACGGAGCGGCATATCTCGTCATTCTCTACGTGCTGACGATCAAAGACCGTCCCTGGGTCAGTAAGACCAGGGTGGGGGGGCTCGCGCTCTTTTCCGTCTCGACGGCCTTTGTGCTCATCACCAATACGTTTCGCTTCGGCTATCCCTTTGAGTGGGGTTATTCGACGAATTTTACCGGCGCCCCGTTGAACGACATCGCCCTGCGCTTCGGCTATCCGTTCCAACACGAGCCCGCGTTGAGCGCGGCGCGCGAACTGTTCGGCTCGCTCTTCTTCGTCACGACGAACCAAAGAGGAATCGAGTTCGATTCCGCCCTGTCGTTTCAGTCGGAAACTTGGCGCAACCGCGAACTGATCTTTTCGACCTTCACGCCTTTCTTCCTCTGGCTCTTGGTTCCAGCCATCGCGTTGGCGGTCTTCGCCTTGTGGCGCCTGCGACACCGGGGAGATGGCTTGGCATTTCGTGTGATTGCGAGCCTCTTTGCCGCGGGGCTCGGCTGCTGCTTCATACTTTCGGTCTTCTACATGTGGGCGCCGAGCATTTCCTCGCGCTACATGGTGGACTTCATTCCGGCGTTCACGGCGCTCATCGTCGCCATGGGACTCGGCGGGTTGACGGCGCTGCCGAAGTTTTGGCGTCCGCTGCCGTTGGTCGCGGCCCTGGGCTTTCTAGCTTGGCTGCGCCTCTTCGAATCGACTGGCACGCACGCGGCATATTATCCGATCGACGCCAAGAATCGCCTTGGCTATTCCGGCGCCGAAGTTGAGGAGAAGGTAAATTTAATCCGGTCCTACGAGGCCCAGGGCTTCATTCCGAGCAAGTACCGCTGCCAGTCGCAGCTGACCTGGAAAGATCTCTTTCCGGACGGCTGGAAAAACCAGGACTGCTTGGTCGACGTCGTGACCTCCGCTTTCTTACCGTATAGCCGCTGCATTGATCTGGCGATGGACGCACTTGGCAGCCAGGCGCACTACGACAGTTTGTTGCCCCGTGCCGTGAAATCCGGACGCGCCGACATGGTGCTCACCGACGGCAGCGTCCGCGGCACGACAATGACTTTGACCTACTGCGTCAAACCCTACCCTTTTCCTCGCCGCCTCCTCGGCAACCCCAAATTCGAACTCATTACCGTCGACTGGGCCGACCCCTACAACACCGCGATGCACAACACGAAACTTCGGCTCTTGAGCCTGTCGGTGGCCGAACAGGACCACCCGTAAGGCGCCGCCCCCGCGCGTCGCGTGGCTGGACGCTTGGCGCGGGTCAGCCATTCTGCTGGTGCGCGGCTGACGCCAAGGAAAGTCTCAGTCGTCGTTTTCTTCGTCCTCGTCGTCAGCTCCACCGGCAACCTTGTCCTCCAAGACGCTGCCGTCGGAGATCCGGACGGCGACTTCGTGGACGCCCGACGCCCCCTTGATTTCGACAGAAAACACCGGCTCGCCGGCATGTTTCTCGCGCTCGACCTCCACGACCTTCCCCGGCACAAGCTTCAACGCGATGACCTTTGCTTGCGCCGCCGTCACGCTACCGGCAAAGACGGGACTCGCCGAGAACCCGATAATCGCAGCGAGACTCCAACGAGGAAACTTCGTCATTCTTCACCCCTTTGACAAAAGCGGAACGTCCGTCGTTCCCTTTAAACATTGTCGGCGTGGCGCCTTGAACGCGACGTGAACGTTAGAAATCAGTCGCATGAGAGTGGATTTCAGTTCTGCCAAATACCTTGGATTGCGTTAGCCGCGGCCAGCGGGTGCCCCGGCAAAGACCCACTCCGCCGTCGAACGGTACAAATCTTGCTTAAGAAGGGGCGTTCGAAGTCATCAGACTTCCATAAAAATATTAGAAGGGAATCTTCATGCCGAACCAAAACAAAGATCAAATTCAAAAACAAGGTCAAAAACGCGACGATCGCGGAGCCAAGTCAGATCCAGTCAAGAAATCGGAAAAAGGCGACGCTGCTGAGCACGGCGATGGCAACAAAGGCGGCGACCGCAAAAAATAACGGCTCAAGTCTCATTTCCGAGACTGTATGACCTTGTAGCCATTTAGAGAAAAAAAACGACA
>JAYWBY010000430.1:0-4355 GCA_043781115.1 Pseudomonadota bacterium | reverse complement strand
AGGTTCATGGCTGACATCGCGCAATGGTACGGGTGGCTGGCGTCGGCGATGCCGATCGGTGGCTGGCTAATCTTCGTGGCGCTGTTCCTGGGCTTGGGCTTCCTCGGGTCCCGGTTGCTGCTTTGGTCCTCCGCGGTCGTCATCATGCTCTGGTCGCTTGGCGTTCCCTATGCCGTGCTCGGCCTCGTGGCGCTGATCTTGGTGGTGCTCAATGTTCCGCTTCTTCGACGCATCGTCTTATCGAACCAAGTCATGATGCTGATGGACAAGCTCCAATTGATGCCCGTCATTTCCGAAACCGAACGCGTCGCGCTGGAGGCCGGCTCGACCTGGGTAGACGCCGAACTCTTTTCTGGTCGCCCGAATTTCCACCGAATCCTGAAAGAGCCTTACCCGAAACTGCGTCCGGACGAACAAGCCTTCGTGGACAATCAAGTGGCGCGCGTCTGTGCGATGGCCACCGATTGGGAAATCTATCAGAACAAGGACCTCCCGAAGGAGGTCTGGGATTACCTGAAGAAAGAGCGGTTTTTCGGCATGATCGTGCCGAAGGAGTTCGGCGGCCATGGCTTCTCCGCTCTCGGCCACAGCGAAGTCGTCGCTCGTTTGTCGACCCACTCGACGACGCTCTGCGTTACGGTCATGGTGCCGAACTCGCTCGGACCCGCTGAGTTGCTGGTTCACTACGGAACCGAGAAACAAAAGAACTATTACTTGCCGCGCCTCGTGCGCGGCGAGGAAATCCCGTGCTTCGCCCTGACCGAGCCGAACGCCGGTTCGGACGCCGGGTCGATCCAGTCGACCGCGTTGGTGTTCAAGAACGCCAACGGGCAATTGTCGCTCAAGCTCAATTGGGACAAGCGCTACATTACGTTAGCCGCGGTCTCGACCCTTGTCGGTCTCGCCGTCAAGCTGAAGGACCCTGACAACCTGCTCGGCAAAGGCACCGATCCAGGCATCACCTGCGTGCTCGTGCCTTCCAACACCCCTGGCGTCATTCTCGGACAACGGCACAACCCGATGGGCGTGCCATTCTATAATTGCCCGACGCACGGCAAAGACGTCGTCGTCTCGGTCGATCAGATCATCGGCGGCCCCGACGGCGCCGGACGCGGCTGGCAAATGCTCATGGAATCGCTTGCCGCGGGGCGTTCGATTTCGCTGCCTTCCCAGAGTGCGGGCGGAGCCAAGTCCTTGGCTAGACTCACTGGCGCCTACTCCGTCGTCCGCCGGCAGTTCGGCGTGCCGATCGGCAACTTCGAAGGCATCGAAGAGCCGCTCGCTCGCATCGTCGGCCTGAGCTACATGATGGAGGCCGCGCGGATTTATACGGCCGGCGCCGTTGACTCCGGGTTGAAGCCCGCCGTCGTTTCCGCGATCGCCAAGTACAACCAGACCGAGCTCGCGAGGAAGCTCGTCAACGACGCCATGGACATCCTCGGCGGCGCAGCGATTTCTCGGGGTCCCCGCAACCGCATCGCCAACTCCTACATCGGCATGCCCATCAGCATCACGGTGGAAGGCGCCAACATCCTGACCCGGACGATGATCATTTTCGGCCAAGGCGCGATCCGCTGCCATCCTTACGCCTATCAAGAAGTGAAGGCTTTGATGGCGAAGGACAACGTCGGTTTCGACAAAGCTTTCTGGGGCCACATCGGCCACGTCGCGCGGAATAGCTGCCGTTCGCTCCTGCTCAGTCTTTCCCGCGGTTACCTGGCCGCCGTGCCGTCGGGTCCAGCCGCCCGCTATTACCGCAAGCTGGCATGGTCTTCCGCCTCGTTCGCCATCATGGCCGACGTCGCGATGGGCACGCTTGGCGGCGCCTTGAAATTGAAGGAAAAACTGACCGGCCGTTACGCCGACGTCTTGTCTTGGATGTACTTGGCGTCGGCGACGCTCAGGCGCTGGGAGGCCGAAGGCCACAAGCACGAGCACCGAGAAGTCGTCGAATGGGTGATGCACTATTCGATGGCGGAGATCCAGCGCGGCTTCGACGGCATCTTCTCGAATTTCGACGTGCCGCTGATCGGCTGGATCTTCCGCGGCCCGATCGGCCTTTGGTCACGCTTCAACGCCGTCGGTCACCCGCCGTCCGACCGCCTAGGCCATCGCCTTGCGCACGACATCCAACAGCCGGGCGCCTTCCGCGAAGCGCTGACCGAAGGCATCATCGGCTCGACCAAACCCAACGACCCGATGGCGCGCCTCGAGAACGCCTTCCGCCTGGCTCATGAATCCGCCGCGGTCTTGGCCAAGATCTCGAAGGCCACGAAAGAGAAGAGACTGCCGAAGAAACGCGCCAATTTGTTGCTGAAAGAAGCTCTTGAAGCCAAAATCATCACGCCCGAGGAAGCCAAGAAACTCGACGAGGCGAACGTCGCCCGCGAGGACGTCATCCAAGTCGACGCGTTCTCGCTGGAAGAATTCAAACCGACTCTGCTAGATTTGGCGGTGCAGAAGAGCGCCAACGCGTGATCGCATTCCTTTAGCCGAGGGTAAGATGAAGAAGTTGGGGTTGGTCGGGGTCTTGGTCATTCTCGTGGTCATCGTCGTGGCGATCGTCAGTGCCGGCAAGATGGGAGAGACGAACCACGCCTACGCAAAGGGCAAGGTCGTCCTCACCGACGACCTCAAGACCGCGGCCAAGGGCGTGCACACGCTGTTCATCATTGCGCTCGGACCGGATCGGCCGATGCCTCTTGGCGCACTCAGGACGACGCTCAGCAAGGACGCCTCGGGCGACGTGTACGACTTCGTCATGACTAAAGACAACATGATGATGATGGGCATGGGAGGCGGCGAGTTTCCTGAGACTTTTCGGCTGAAGGCCCGGCTCGACGTCGACGGAGGTGCCGGACCGGATCAGCCTGGTGATTTGGTCGGCGAGATCGCCTCGGTGCAACGCGGTCAGGACGGCCTCGAGATTAAGATCGATCGCCTGATTCCGTGATGGCAAGCTCATAACTGCCGAAATTCAGGCCTTGCCGCGGCGGCTTTTGAAGAAATCCTTCAGCACCTGCCCGCAGTCTTCAGCAAGAATTCCCGTCGTGACGGGAAACCGGTGGTTCAACCTTTCGTCTTCGTGGATACGGTAGAGACTGCCCATCGCTCCGGCCTTTGGATCGGTCGCGCCGTAGACGACGTGGTCGAGCCGAGCCTGATATATTGCGCCGGCGCACATCAAGCAGGGTTCCAGTGTTACGTAAAGCGTGCAGCCAGTTAAGCGCCAAGTTCCGAGCTTCACGCAAGCCGCGGCGATGGCGTCCATCTCGGCGTGACGCAGGGCATTGTTCGCCGTCTCGCGAGCGTTGGCGCCTTCACCGACGATTTGGCCGTCCTTGACCACCACGGCGCCGACGGGAACTTCGCCGAGCGCCATGGCGGCGCGCGCAAGTTCCAAGGCGCGCTGCATCCATTGAGTCGCGTCGCTCACGATCCGCGCGTCGCTCCGGGAACGGCTCGAGCCGCGCCCGCCGGCGTCTGCGGTCCCGCGGCACTAGCGCCCGACCGAGCTTTCGACAGATGCTTGGCGATGTTGCCGAGGCGCCGAAGTCCCATGTGGATCATGATTTCTTCCGGCGACCGACCGCGACTAATCAGCGAGCCGACGGCAAAATGCCGGAGCTGCTCGGTGTTGAGTTTGCTGAGCCCCGCCTTGTCGCCTAGTTCATAAAGGATGAACTTCAAACCGTGGCGAGTCATGACGGCCAGAGGGCTGGCGGCGTCTCGGCCCTTGAACGAAATGAAGATGCGTTTCTCCGGAGCGTTGACGATCGACGGATGCTTGATCGTCTGGTAATGGCGGCGATAAGCAACCAGCTCCTCGAGCGACTCCTTCGACAGGCCGATGGCGCGCGTTCGCGAACCACAGATCCTGAGCGTGGCATGGTCCTTCTCCTGGAGAAGGTCGGTCCACTTCAAATTGATGAGTTCGTTCGCCTTCAGCCCTTCATGAGCCAAGAGCGAGACGAGCGCGGCGTCGCGGGCGGCCTTGCAGTCGGGACGGCCGGCCAGGGCGATATTGAGCAAGCGGTCGACGTCGGCATCGGCCAGACCCTTAGGCGCGACTTCGTCCCTGAGCGGGATCGGCACGGCATCGAACGGCGTCGAAAAAGACGCATTCGACTCGCTAAGGAAACGGTAAAACTGGCGAATGCCGATGACGGTGCGGCGCACCGAGTTGTCGCGCTCTTCGCAGTCGCCCTTCAGAAATTCCTGATAAGCCAGCAACGTCTCCGGCTCGACCTTCTCGGCGGCGAGTTTGAACTTGCCGATGTACTCGAGGAAACGCTGGGCGTCGCGACAATACGACTCGACCGTCGCGGGCTGTTTGCCGCGCAAGCGAAGATTGT
>JAYWBY010000429.1:0-4362 GCA_043781115.1 Pseudomonadota bacterium | reverse complement strand
TCGACGGTGTAGTAGATTGAAGCGCTGGGGGTGGAACTAGAGAGTATTACCGACTGGGTGGAGGTGTAGGTGCCGGCCGCCGGCGAGAAGGTCGCCGCGGCGACGGTGCCGGTGATGACGTAGGCGGCGCTGGCGACGGACGAATCGGCCCAGGTAGATTTAACGGCGAGGGCTTTGACGGTTTGGTCGGCGCTGACGGTAATGGCGCCGCTATAGAGCGTGCTAGAAGTCGACGGCGTCGAGCCGTCGACCGTGTAGTAGATCGTAGCGCTGGGAGTGGCGCTAGAGAGCGTCACCGACTGGGTCGAGGTGTACGTGCCCGCCGCCGGCGAGAAGGTGGCAGCGGCAACAGTCCCGGTAATGGTATAGGCCGCCGTGGCAACGCTCGAGTCCAGCCAACCGCTATTGGTCGCCAAAGCTTGCAGTGTTTCCGAGGCACTCACAGTGACGGCACCGCTGTAGACGCTGCTACCGGTCGTCGGCGTCGATCCGTCAGTCGTGAAATAAATTACCGCGCCAGGAGTCGAGGTCGAAATCGCCACCGACTGGGTCGACGTGTAAGTACCGGCCACTATAGAAAACGACGGCGTCGCAACAGTATTTGGAAGACTGGTATTCTTCGTCCACGTATTCGAGGTGGCTGCCGCCAAGCTTTGCCAATTGCCGGCGATGTCGCGGCCGATGACACAGAGCAAGACCGTGCCGTCGGCAATCGCCGCTATACTGCCAGTAATGTCGACGGTCGCTAGAACTTCCGTTGCAGAGTAACCGGCGGCAGCGCTGCAGTCGGTCGAGCCGTTGCCAATTTTGTACTTATAAGCATAAACGCCAGTCCCACCGACGTCGATGCCGAGATTTGTCGCGCCGCTTGTGCCGCTTGGAGCGCCTGCGAGCACCGCCGTCGGCGCGACCGTATCTTTCGTAAAGTAGAGATCGGCGGTGGCCACGTTGCCCGCCGCATCCGTCGCCGTCACTCGCGCCTGGTACGAGCCGTCCTGATCGACGTCTATGGTCGTGTTTTTCGCGGTGAGGTTGCCAAACGTCGTCGTGCCCGGCCCGCTAACGACGGACCATGCGAAAGTCAACGCGGACGCGTCGGTGGCGGTCAACGAAGTCGTAAACTGGCTATTGTAAAATCCGCCGCTCACCACCGAGAGGCTCGCGCTCGTCGCGTCCTGTTGCCATGCTAGCTCGGTCGGCACGGCCTGCTCGTTACCGGCGCCGTCTCGGCCGACAACGCAAAGGGTCTTTGCCCCGTCGGTGCCGACGGCATCTGCAATCACTGTGGTAAGCGGAGCCCAAGCCGAATATTGCGCATCGGCGCAGAGTTGACCGCCGACAATTAACGCATAACGATATTCGGTGGCATCAAGCGACGTGACGGTTACATGCAGGGCCGGCGCCTTGGAGGGGTCGGACGGCCCGCCGGTCAATGTGACTGCGACCGGCCGAGTCGAGTCGAAGGTCCAGGAAAACGCGGTGGGCGCGCTGACATTTTCGTTCAGATCCTTGGCTTCGACACAAAGACGCTTCAGGCCGTCGCCGCTGACGGCCGCGCTGAGTTTGAGTCCTGCTGTTTTCCAACTACCATAACTCGCATCCGCGCACGTCGCTGAGTCTGCTTCAGACAGCAGAACATAGCGATAACTTGCGACGTCCGACCCGTCAACGCTGACGTCGAGAGCGGTGGCGTTCGACGGGTCCTTCGGGAGGCTTTGTAATGTAAACGTCGGCGGAACGTCGTCCCATAGGAACGAGGTCTTGGTGTCTGCAAGCTCAGCCTTGCATTTGGAATCCAGCGCAGTCAGATGCACGTCATAAATGTCAGCGTTCGCAAATGCCGGAAGCGCTATGGGGTAGGTCCATTTGCCGTCCGTTACTGGAACGGTTATCGCGGCGGGACAATCTGTGCCAAATCCAGTACTGACGGCGGAGTAGCAGGTCAAAATGCCTGAGGCGTCTTGCGTCAGAGAGACGCTAACGGAGTCGATCGGGCTGCTGACACTACTACCCCCGAGAATCAAGTGATCGGCTTGCAGCAATGGAGGCGACAAATGGTAATGTCCAGCCGAGTCGGGGCTCAACCCCGGCACCATGTTAATGAAGTCGGACGGGGCACCAAACACCGTCGTCACTGCCTGACGGCCGCCGGCAAAGTCCCAACTTTTCGTGTCGCAGGGGTCTCGGTCTTTCGCATTGCCAAAGATTTTGGCCAAGGCGTCCTGAAAGCCCGGTGCGGCCATAACCAACACGGCGACCGTGGTCGGCGATTTGTCTTTGACGCTGCTACCTAGGGCTTTGATCGTGTCTTTGACGAGGGCCGTCGATGCGGCCATCTGTTTGTCGGTGACCTTGGATAGATCGATGTCCTTTTTTAACAAAATAAAACTGGTAATCGTCGTCATGGTGCTGACGTCGACACGAACTTTGAGGACGTCGCCGGTCAGTTTGTCCAGCAGGGAACTGACCGCCACGACCTGTTGGCCAGACGAGACTTTGTCCTTGTAGGCAACGATGAGGATAACGTCGTCTTTGGCGATGTCCGGAACGGCGAGCGAATAATTGCCGTTGGTTTCCGTTTTCGCGGCGCTCAGCAGCTGCACTTTCGTCTTGCCCGAGGAAAGTCGCAGAACTTCGACACTGAAGTTTTTCCCGGCGATGTCGTCGCCGGGCGCTGGGCCCGTCAGGCCTAAAGACAAGTCCGCGCTTACGGTCACTTGGCCGCTGAATCCGACGACTAGCAGCTTATTGGTTTCATCTGTCTTGGTTTTGGGTCCGTTCTCGTCGGCGGGATCTTGCGCCTGGTCGGTGGCGGACTCCTCGAGCAAACTATCCGGGGCTTTCGTTCTTTTCGACGAGGTCGAGCTACCCTTCTGGCAGTCTACCAAAGCGAACAAAGCGACGAGCAGGAGCCCCAATTTGAGGCCTGCGGTAGCTTTGAGTTTCGCTCTGTAACGTTCCGTCAACACCAGCTTGTTTCCACCCAATTTAAAAGTGCAGCGAGGTCACTAACCTTCGTCACTTCGGCGCAAATCTTTAGCCCATCATTGGCATTTTATTGTGATGACTACTTTTACTTAGTTCGATTAGGGGGTTCGCGTCGATTTACCCAGGGATTCAGAGTCCTAGGTGTCCTGTAGGCCAAGGTCACACTCGGTCCAGCCGTCGCATTTGCTCATAATTCTCTGATATCGGCCGATTACCAGCCGACGGCGAAAATTCCCCATTGCTTCAGGGCTGATACATTGATAAACGATTATAAGTTTAGTGGCAGCGCCTTACTCGCCAGCGTCGTCGTACTAAGCTGGTCCTCCGGCTCAGTTGGCGGCGACAGTCGCGATTGCCCTCAGCCTGACGAACTTCTCAAAGGCGTCGAAATAAGATGCGGCGACGACCCTGTCGAGGGGAAGCTCTCGCCGACAAGCCTCGTGAATTGCCAGCAAGACGGAGATAAAAAGTGCATCACCACCGACGCCCTGCCGGCAGTCGACGCCGGCGCGATTCGCCCCGAGGTTGTTAGGATTGGTGTCCAAATTGGCGGAGTCACTGGTACCTATCGCAACGAGATCGATGCCGATACGATTCTGGCTTGCATTGCGGACGGACAAAAGGAATGCGCGGTCACAGGTTCAATCGTCGCCTTCGATACGAGCGACGTAGGTTCCAAGATATTGGCCGGAGAAATAGCCGCCGGAATTTCCGGATTGGCGACTCTAGACGCCGTGAAGTATTGTAGCAGCGATCGTGAATTGGCCTGCCTTGCCGTTCCAGACTTTCCGGCGATCCAAGGTCTGCGTCTCGACAAGTGTCTGGAGGCCGCACCATGATGCGTTACTTGGGCATTTTTTTGACGTTAACCAGCATTTTTGGCTTGGCTGCCTGCGGCACCGCGAAAATTTCCGGCTACGACTGCCCGCTGCCGAGTCAACTGCGTTCCGGCGCTCAGATCAATTGCGGAGGAGCCACCATCCACGGTACGGTAATTGGCGACGATCTTGCGCCTTGCAGTGCGACGAAGCGTATAGGCTGCGCCGCAACGGCTGCCTTTCCTGCCGCCGATTCTTCGGCCCTTCTTGAAGGCAACATCAAGAAGGGCGAAACCGTCGCCGACGTCGTTGGCCTACTTACCACGAAAGTGATCGGGGGCACCTTCCGGCTTTGCTCGCAAGACGGCGAAAAGAATTGCATCGTAGTCGATGACTTGGTGGCGATCGACAGCTCGACGCTGGCCGAACGTGTGGCAACGGGAAGTGTCGCCGCTGGTGTGGCGGGTGCGGGAGTCAGACTGCCGGCCGCCAACTGCTCCGGAAACGCCCAAGTTGGATGTCGCTCAAATCCAACATATCCTGTCTACAATCAGGC
>JAYWBY010000428.1:0-4369 GCA_043781115.1 Pseudomonadota bacterium | reverse complement strand
CTCTCTACAAGGGCGGTCTCTTGCTCTATCGCGCCGGCCGGCGCGAAGAAGCCATCGAAGCCTTCAAGAAGGCTGGTGACGACGGCAACAATCATTTTTACGCGAATCTTGCGAAAGAACGCTTATCTCAGCTTCAGTAACCTAGGGGAGAGGACGCGCATGAAGCCTACCTTCGGCAACAAATCCGCAGCAGAAGGCCTGACCAACGGGCAAACGCCCAATCAGGCCGACTACCTGAACTACGTGCAGGAGCAACGTACTCAGCCGGTTCGTCCGCAGACGCAGGACGGCGCAACCTTCCTGGCCGCCGACGAAAAGATGACCCGGATCCGGGAAGTCGTCGAGCAGATCAAGGACACTAGCGTGCCGGTGCTGATCACCGGTGAGTCAGGCTCGGGCAAGGAAGTCATTGCTCGTGCCATCCACACGAACAGCAACCGTTCGCATGAGCCGTTCGTCGCGGTCAATTGCGCGGCCTTGCCGTCGAACCTCCTCGAAAGTGAGCTTTTTGGCCACGAGAAGGGAGCCTTCACCGGCGCCGTGCAACGCCACATCGGCAAGTTCGAACTAGCCACCAACGGCACGCTGCTTCTCGACGAAGTGACCGAGATGGACCCGGCGCTGCAAGCGAAACTCTTGCGCGCCCTCCAAGAGAAAGAAATCGAGCGCGTCGGTGGCTCCGGCCCGATCCCGGTCAAAACCCGGATCATCGCCACGACCAACCGCGACATCGCCGCAGCCGTCGCCCAAGGTGTCTTCCGCCAAGACCTCTATTATCGCCTCCACGTCATCCAACTCGAAGTTCCGGCGCTCCGCGAGCGTCCGAAGGACATCGAAATGCTGGCGTGGAACTTCCTCCGCCAGTACTGCACGCAGTTTGGCAAGGACGGCATGGAGTTCGCCGGCGACGCGATGGCGAAGCTTAGAGCCCACAGCTGGCCGGGCAACGTCCGCGAACTCCAGAACGTCGTGCAACGCGCCGTTCTTTTGACCTCCGGCACGTCGATCTCCGCCCAAGACTTGCCGATCGAGCAAGACAAAGGTGGCGATGCGACCGCTTGGATCGGCGCTCTGCCGATCGGTCGCCCTCTCCGCGATCTCGAAACCCAATTCATTCTCGAGACCTTGAAGCACCACCAAGGCAACCGGACGCACGCGGCGAGGACGCTCGGTATCAGCCTGCGGACGCTCCGTAACAAGATCAACGAATTCACCGCCGAAGGCATCGACGTTATCGGCCCCGTCACCGGGAGAGCCTCGTGAGCGGTCTAGTCGGCGGTATCTTCAATTTTGCCGATCGGCTCCAAATGGAGTCGTTGAACCAACGCTTGAAACGAAGCGAGGTCATTTCGGGCAACATTGCGAACGCCGAGACGCCAGGGTTTCGCGCCCTGGGCTACGACTTCGAAGAGCAGTTAGCCAGCACGGCCCACCTCGACAGCAAACTTTCCATGCAGGTTTCCAGCCTGAAGCACTTCCGCTCGGGCAACACCACAGCCGATGGCAACATCAAACCCGATGTTTACATCAAGCCCCAGGAAAGCATCGGCCAAGACGGCAACACCGTCGACGTCGACGACGAAATGGCGCGGATGGCGCAGAACCAGATCCTCTATCGGTCGGCGGTGGAGATCGTCAACCGGAAGGTCGGCATGCTGAAGTATGCCATCAACGGAGGTCGCTGATGAGTTTCTTCAAGGCGATGGACATTAGCTCCTCGGGCCTAGCGGCTCAACGTCTCAGGATGAACATCCTGAGCGCCAACTTAGCTAACGCCCAATCGACGCGCGGTGACGACGGCGGCCCCTACAAACGGCGCGACGTGGTGTTCTCGGCCGTGCCGACGGGCAACATGTTCGAAGACTATCTCCACGAAACCAGCGGCACGAGCACCGAGCTGCGCAAAGTCCAAGTCGTCGACATCCACAAAGACACCAACGCGCCGCGCAAAGTCTACGATCCGGGTCACCCGGACGCGGACGCCGCCGGCTACGTCGAAATGCCGAACATCCAAGTCATGACCGAGATGGTCAACATGATCGCCGCGACGCGCGCCTTCGAGGCCAACTCGACCGTGCTGAACGATTCGAAGCAGATGGCGATGAAGGCCTTGGAAATCGGTCGCTAAGTTTAGGAGCGAGCCATGAGTATCAACGTCGGCGGCGGCGGTTCATTTGCTGAGAAGATCCTTAACACGCTTAAGGACCTTCAGGGCGATGCCAAGGGCATCGCCGACAAAGCTGGAGAGAAGGGAACTTCCTCCGGTGGCATGAGCTTCGCCGATCACTTGAAGCAAGGCATCAACGAAGTGAACGACAAGAACAAAGTCGCCGACAAAATGGGCGTCGAACTGGCGACCGGCAAAACCGGCAACATCCACGAGACAATGCTCGCCGCCACCCAAGCCGAACTCTCCTTCAACTTGATGGTCCAGCTCCGCAACAAGGCGCTGGAAGCTTACTCCGAGATTATTCGGATGCCCGTCTAAGTTACGCGACGAACTCCCCCGGTTGCGCAAGGATGCATTGATTGGAAAATCTCAAGCAGTTCTTCAACAACATCTCGACGAAGCTCCGCGACTTCTGGGCCAAGCTCAGCAACGCCAAGCGCGGCATCTTGCTGGCGACTCTGGGCGTCATGGTGGCCGGCATCGCTTCGCTATTCGCGTTCCGCGAAACGGATCCTTACGAATACGTCTTCGTAGACCTGCCGGCGGAAGACATCCAGTCGATCACCGCCTATTTTAAACGCACGAACGTCCTCGACTACATCGTGGATTCTAAAGGCGTCAAGGTTCCGACCAAGTCCGTCTTGTCCCTCCGGATGAAACTGGCGCAAGAGGGCCTACCCGCGCACGGCGTCGTCGGTTGGGAGAAGTTCGACAGCCAAGAATTCACCCGCACGGAATTCGAGCAGCGCATTAACAAGCAACGTGCCATCCAAGGCGAACTCTCGCGCACGATCATGATGATCGAAGGCGTCACCACTGCCAAGGTGCTCATCGTTTCGCCGAAGCAGAGCCTTTTCCTCGAAGACAAACTGGAACCGACCGCCGCGGTCTATTTGAAGACGAAAAACGGCGCGGAACTCGATAAAAAGCAGGTCAAAGGCATCGTCAACTTGGTGTCCCGTTCCGTTGAAGGCCTGAAGGCCAACAACGTCACGATCATCGACGGCGAGGGCAAGATGCTGACGGAGATCGAGAGCGAAGACTTTGCCTCGAAGATGACTAAAGAGATGATGGTGTACAAGCGCCAGATCGAGAAGCAGTACGAAGAGAACATCCGCGGCATCGTCGGCCGCGTCGTTGGCTCCGATCGCGTCGAAGTGAAGGTCGACGCTATGGTCGACTTCACGCAAGAGCAACAGACGATCTCCGACGTCGATCCGGACAAGGTCGCGACCGTGTCGCGCGAGACCCAGGGTTATCAGCTAAACGGCACGGGCCTCAACCCGACCGGCATCCCGGGCAGCAAGTCGAACGTCCCCGGCGAGCAAGAAGAGCTCACCATGAATCAGGCCAACACCAACAACAAGAAAGACTCCGAGATCGTCAACTTCGAGATCTCAAAGAAGGTGAGTCAAAAGACGATGCCGGTCGGCAAGATCCAACGGATCACCGCCGCCGTCTTGGTCGACGGCAAGCAGGACTACCCGACCGACGGCACGCGTCCTTCCTTCGAGGCCCGCAACGAAGAAGAAGTTAAGCAAATTGAGGACTTGGTCCGTTCCGCTATCGGTATCGACGACAAGCGGGGCGACTTGGTTACTGTTAGGAACATGATGTTCCAGCTCGATCCCGTCCAGATGGAAAACATCAAGGAAGACAAGAAAGAGACGCGCGAATACGTCACGACGCTCGCTGCCTCGGGCGCGATCGCCCTGGCCCTTCTGCTCTTCTTCGCCTTCATCGTCAGACCGTACTTCCGTTGGTTGGCTTACGACCCGGCGCGCAAACAGGAACAACAGCTGATCGAGGACTTCAAACCCGACCTCGAGCTCGGCACCCTCCAAAACGTACAGATCAAAGAGGACGTCCCCTTTGAGAAGCTCAGCCCGCAAGAGCAGGTGCTCTACCTGGCCAAGAACGAGCCGAAACGTACGACCGAGGCCATTCGTTTGTTGTTGAATCCGCATCACACTGCCGGCTGACGGGGCGACCATGCACTACGAAGGTCCGCGCCGCCAAGGGCGATTCTTGAAGCAGGGCTCGAAGGTCTTGGAAAAGATCTCCTTGATGGATTTCTCTTTCGAGGAAATCAGCGACACCAAGGCGTTGGACCTCGACAACGCCCAGCGCTCGATCGTGCATTCCCAGTTTCACCACGAGGCGGAGCTGGCGGAGACCGTCAAAACGCCCGAGCGCTTC
>JAYWBY010000427.1:0-4374 GCA_043781115.1 Pseudomonadota bacterium | reverse complement strand
CGACCATGAAGGCCGAGTAGAAGCCCAAGCCGAAGTGGCCGATCACTTGTTGGGTGTCGTCCTTGTCTTTGTACTTGTCGAGGAAGTCGTTCAAGCCCGAGAAGGCGACTTGGTTGATGTACTTCTTGATTTCGGCTTCCGTCATCCCGAGGCCGGTGTCGGTGATGGTCAGCGTTTTCTTTTCCTTGTCGATCGCGAGCGTGATCTCCGCTTCCGGGACGTCGCCCTTAACTTCGCCGACGAGTGCCAACTTTTGCAGCTTCAAGATCGCGTCGGCCGCGTTGGACACGAGCTCGCGGATGTAGATTTCCTTCTCCGAATAGAGCCACTTCTTTATGATGGGGAGAATGTTCTCGGCGTGAATCGAGATCTGACCGGATTCCATGGGGTGCCCTTTCGCAAATTCGTCCACCATTCTTAGGTAATGATCGCGCCGAGGGCAAGGGGTGGCCGCACAGATTGGCTTTGTCATTGATTTTATAGAACAAATTGGCGATCATGAGGGATGCGCGACCGCACCGACGATCTACTTCAACTCCGGGAATCCCTGAGCGTCGACCCCGAACGGTTCGCGGCCCTGGAGCGGACTTACGGTCGGTCGTCCTTTACTTCCGCTGGCAAGAGACGCAGGACGTGCATGCCTTGTTGATCCTGGCTCAACTCGAAGAGTTGAAGCAACGGCGCCCCAAGACTTGGGTGCTGCTCGCCGAGCGCTACACCGGTCTTTCTGCATGGGTCAACCACCTGTAATGGAAGCTATTTTTTCAGATTTCTCAAGATCCGCGTCGGCCTACCGAAAGCGGATAAATGCAGAAAATAACTACGACATTCCGCCTCGTCATCGTCGCCCTCGTAGGTTTCGCGTCTTCGTCCTGCATGAAGGGTCCCGGCTTTTTAAAGCAGGGTCCGGCAGAGACGAAGCCCGAGGCTCGGACCTCGAGCGAGCCGGCGCCGCTCATCATCCAAACGATCGAGAGCAACGGCCTCGTCACCGGTAGCTTCAATGCCACCTCGTCTTCGACACAGGTCATGCTTGCGGCGGCGACGAGCTCGATCGCTGGCTCGCAGGTCGAATTCCCTCCCGGCACCCTCGCCATCGACACCGAAATCGCTCTCGGCCCCGGCGAACAGATCGCCACCGACACCACCGCCCAAGACTTGGCCCTCGGCACGACGATCACGTCGTCGGCGCCGTCCGTCGTCTTGAGTTCGACTTCGATCATGGACGCCTCGCAACCGTTCACACTGCAGATCCCGATTCCGGATTCCGCCGGCCTGCACTTGGACGATCCGTTCACCACCTTACTCGTCATCTACAAAATCAAGAAGGTCGGCGAGGGCGGCGACTTCACCGGCTACATCACCCGCGACAAGATCGACATCAAAAGCGGCTTCGCCCGCTTCGCGACCCAGTATTTCGGCACGTTCCAAGCCGTTTATACTGCCAAGCCGGTCACCGAGGCGAAAGAGATCGTCTCGAAGCCCGTCGTCAAGACGGCGAAGAAAATTTATTTCGTCAAAGGCTTCGCGCCAGCGACGTTCGGCACCGACAGCGCCAAAGCCGAAGGCTTCGCCGGCTGGCTGCACACGTTTAGACCGGCGAAGGCGAAGGCCAACGCCGATTCGACTCTGACTACCGGAAAAGTCGTCAAGATTTCGCAAGGGGTGAACGCGCCATGAAGAACGTACTGATTCCCGCCGCTCTGTTGAGCCTCTTGCTCGCCACTTCACCGCTCTTCGCGGCCGGAGCCGGTCCTTACACCTTCAGCTACGGCGGCCGTTTGGCCAACGCCAGCGATCAAGCCGAGACCGGACCGGTTACCCTGGAAGTCAAATTCTTCAACGCGGCCTCTGGTGGCAACGCGATCGGCGTCAGCCCGATCGTCAAAGACGGGGTGTCCCTCGACGACGGCGTCTTCCAGATCGACGTCACCGAGCTTGCTCCGGAAGAGCTGCAGCTCGTCTTCAACGACAGAGCCGCCTGGATCGAAATCACCGACAAAACCCACGGCAAAACCTACGCCCGCCAAATGATGACGGCCGTTCCCTACGCATTGAAAGTTCCTGTCGACGGCTCGACCGTCGAATTCAACTCCGCCGGTCGCTTGACGGTCAAGGGCGGAGCTGCCGGACCGCAAGGCGCTGCGGGCACGAACGGAACAAACGGCACGAACGGCACGAACGGAGTCGCGGGCCCGACGGGTGCGACGGGTGCCGCGGGCACGACTGGACCGACGGGTGCCCAAGGCACGCAGGGTCCGACGGGTGCGCAAGGCGGAGTCGGTCCGACCGGTTCAGGCGGGTTCACGCTCGTCGGGTCTCCTTCGCTCGGTGACTTTCCGAAGTTCGACGGCACCAATTGGGTCCCCGGGACCTACACCATCGGCGCCTCGAGCGTAACCGACGCCATGATTAGCGGCATCACGACCGCCGGCAAAGTGTCTGGCACCGCGATCACCAGCGGCAACATCGCGACCAGCGGCGACATCAAAACGACGTCGAAGGTCGACACTCCCCACCTTGAAATCTTGGAGAGCGGCGCGTCGCCGTCCTTTCACTCGATCATCCAAGGCGCCGACCAATCCGGCAACATCACTTACACGCTGCCGGCGGCCGCGCCGACGCTTAACGGCCAAGTTCTCAGCGCGACCACGGGCGGCGTCATGGCGTGGGCGGCGCCGAGCTCCGGCACCGTCACTAGCGTCACCGCCAACTCTCCGCTTTCCGTGACTACGGGAACCACCACGCCAGACCTCACACTAGGCACGGTCGACGTTGGCCATGGCGGTACAGGTCTTACGAGCGGCACGGCGGGTAACCTCGTCTATTACAACTCTGGCACCTCGATGGCGCAATCAGGCACTCTCGCCACCAACGGCGTCGTCCTTGGCGGTGGTTCCGGCTCGCCGACTGCGACGACTGCGGGTTCGGCCTACCAACCTCTCCGTATCCCAAGCGGTGGCGGCGCACCGGTATTTGGCGCCCTCGACATCTCGCAGTCAGCCGCGGTCACCGGACTACTCGCACCCGCGAACGGCGGCTTCGGCGCCAGCACGGCAGGCGTCACCGGCATTCCCATCCTTGCTTCCGGTGTTTACAGCAGTGTTGCTACTGTCGGTGCCGCCGCAAACAATCTCGTCCAACTCAATGGTTCAGGCTATCTCCCAGCCGTCAACGGCTCGAATTTGACGAGCCTAAACGCCAGCAACCTCAGCTCGGGTACGGTTTCGTCCGGACTTATCAACTGGTCGGTTCCTGGCACCATCGGCGCGTCGACGCCAAACACGGGCAGCTTTACGACTCTTGCGGCGTCCGGCACGGTGACCGCGGCGGGCAACGTCGGCATCGGCACCACGTCTCCGGCCTACCCGCTGGAAGTTTTTCACTCGGGCGGCGGCATGGCGACCATCTTGGAATCGACCTTTTCGGCTACCCCGAGCGATGTCTCAGGGTTGATGCTGAAAAAGGCCCGCGGCACGAATGGCAGCCCCGCTGCCGTGGCAGCGGGTGACCTCATCGGACAAATTCGCTTCCTGGCCTACGGTACCTCGTTCATGACCGGTGCCGTGATCGAAGCGCAAGCGTCCGCATCAGGGTACGGTGTCTCCTCGGCACCGACGGCCATCGTGATGAAAACGGCCGCAAATGGATCTTCGACTCCTACCGAGCGGCTACGAATCGACGACATGGGCAACGTCGGCATCGGAACGACGTCTCCCTTCTCGCTTCTCGATCTCCATGCGCCGGACAACAACGCAAACAACTATTCATTGAAGATCACCGGCACGCTTTATCAAAGCCTCTCCGTAAATAACCAGGGTAACGTCGGGATCGGAGCGAATCCAACCGGCAACACGCTGACGGTTGGCGGGCCGGTCCTCATGAGTAGCGTCGGCGGCAACCTCGCCTTCACGAATTACAGTGGCGTGGGCCGCGGCCTGATCGGGACGCTCAACTCCTCCGACACGTGGGCTATCGGCACCAGTGACGGCGGCAGCGTCAATTACGTCAACACCGCGATCGTCTGGAAGGCCAACGGCAATGTCGGCATCGGCACAACAGATCCGGCGACAACTCTCGATGTCTTGGGCACCGTGCGCATGACTAAAAACGCTGCCCAACCCTATGCCTGCGACGCCACCCATGACGCGGCCCTCGCGGTGACCCACCTCTATACGATGTGCATCTGCAACAGCACGGCTTGGGTACGGACGAGCGACGGTACAACCGCCTGCTCGTGGTGATCTCGATAAACTTCGCGGCGAGGCCGACCTCTAGGCTTGAGGTCGGACATGCATCAAACGAGGCATTGCCCTCGTTCGAAGCGATTGTGATCTGGACTTTTGCCACTAAGCAGGTGGCGAAAGATATCCC
>JAYWBY010000426.1:0-11867 GCA_043781115.1 Pseudomonadota bacterium | reverse complement strand
GAGCCGACGTGCGATTCGTCGGCGACCACTGGGTGATCGACCGCATCGTCCGCGGCGATTCCTGGAATCGCCAACAGGACTCGCCGCTCGCGGCCGTGGGACTCAACGTCAAGGCAGGCGACAAACTTCTAGCCATCGACGGCCAAGAGCTCTCGGCGGAGTTTGGCCCCGGTCAGGCATTGGTCCACAAAGCCGGCATCGACGTCGGCTTGGTCGTCTTGTCCGACGGCAAACGGAGGCGCTTAGCCGTCAGGCCGCTCGGCAGCGACTTGAACCTCCGTTACCGGCACTGGGTCGAAACCAATCGCGCCAAAGTCCACGAGGCCACCGCGGGTCGCATCGGCTACGTCCACGTCCCAGACATGTCGCCTCGCGGCTACTCCGAGTTCTTCCGCTACTTCGTCCAAGAAGCGTACCGTGACGGCCTGATCGTCGACGTGCGGTTCAACGGCGGCGGCCACGTGTCCCAGTTTCTCTTGGAGAAATTGTCGAGAAAGCGAGTCGGCTATCAGGTGTCGCACCACGGCTTGCCTTATCCGCAGCCCTATTACTCGGTGGAAGGTCCGATCGTCGGCTTGACCAACGAGCATTCGGGCTCCGATGGCGACATCTTCAGCCATTCGTTCAAATACTTGAAGCTCGGCAAGTTGATTGGCAAGCGGACGTGGGGCGGCGTCGTCGGCATCGACGGCCGCAACCACTTGGTGGACGGCACGGTCGTCACGCAGCCCGAATATTCGACCTGGTTCAAGGACGTCGCCTTCGGCGTCGAAAACTACGGCACCGACCCTGACCTGGAAGTGGGAATCAGTCCCGCCGACCATGCACGCGGCGACGATCCGCAACTCAAGGCCGCTATCGACACGGCCTTGGCGGAGTTAGAAGCGCACCCGCCGTTAAAGCCCGACTTCTCCGTTCGCCCGAACCTCGCGCGTCCGGCCTTTAGGAAACCCCTCGACCATGGCTGAAGCACGGCTCGACTTCGACAATACGGAGATCGCCTTTCGCTCGCGGTCGACGACTGAGCTACGCAAGGCAAAGCTCCTCTTCTTGTCGTTTGGCAGTCCGACGTTGCTTTCGGCCGGGCCGAAACTGGTGAATTTTGCCTTGAGTCTCAGGTTGCCGATCACGCCGCTCATCCGGGCGACGATTTTCGAGCAGTTCTGCGGCGGCGTGACGTTCGAGGACTGCGCCAAAACGGTGCAGGATTTGGCGGAGTACAAGATCCGGTCGGTCCTCGACTATTCGGTGGAAGGCTTAGGCACGGAAGCGGCCTTTGACGGCGCTCGCTCGGAGATCCTGAAAGTCATCGCCTATTCGAAAGGTAACCCGAACATTCCGTTTGCCGTCTTCAAAGTGACGGGGGTGGGGCGCATAGCCCTCCTCGAGAAGGCGTCGACCAAGGCCAAGCTGTCGACGGAAGACAAGCAAGAGCTGGGGCGCGTCGAAGCGCGCGTCCATGAAATCAGCGCCGCCGCGAAGGGCGCCGGCTTACGTTTGCTCTTCGACGCGGAAGAGAGCTGGATCCAGCCTTACATCGACGACCTGGCGCTCCGGACGATGCGAGAATTCAACCGCGACCGGGCGGTCATTTACAATACGCTCCAGATGTACCTCGTCCGTCGCCTAGGCTCGCTGCAGGAGCTCCTGGAGGAGGGAAAAGCCGGCAAATTCCACGTCGGGGTGAAGCTCGTCCGTGGCGCCTACATGGAGAAGGAACGGGCGCGGGCGGCCGCGAAGCATCATGCTTCGCCGATTCAACCCGACAAGGCGGCTACCGACCGCGATTTCGACGCGGCGCTCGACTTGAGCGTGGCCAATCTGGAGCGCCTGGCGCTATTCGCCGGCAGCCACAATGAGCATTCGAATCACCACTTGGCGGAGCTGATCGTCAAACGCGGCTTGAAGTATGACGATCCGCGCGTCGAGTTCTCGCAGCTTCTCGGCATGAGCGACAATCTGACTTACAACTTGGCCGACCGCGGCTTCAACGTCACTAAGTACGTGCCCTACGGTCCGATCCGCGCGGTCATTCCGTATCTGACCCGCCGCGCCGCGGAGAACTCTTCGATCAAAGGCCAAGCCGGCCGCGAGTTGCAGTTGATCGACCGCGAGCTCAAACGCCGCGGGTGATGCCTGCACCTAGCGGTTGTCGTCGCGGCGGTCTTCGAAGCGGATCAACGCCCAGTCTTTCTTCTCGTCGGCGAGGTGGGCCTTGCAGCGCGAGCAGACGCCGCTGGCGGCGCCCGGAGCCCCGCAAGCCGGGCAACGCAAGGAAAGAAAACCCAATTTGACGTCGGTCTGAACGCTGCCCGCACGCGCGATCGTCAGGTTGGTCAACATCGGAGCGGCGTTTTCCTGGCCGAACGGTGCTCCGTCCCAAACGACTTCGAAGGAGAGGCGATTGGCCTCGCCGGAATTCCCCGCGAGCTCCGCCCCCACGACGTTGACGGCACCGACGCCGATGTTCTTGAAGAACTTGCGGTCTTCGGCGAGTTCGGCGGTGCGACGTTGCCAAAAGAGCGTGGAGACCCGGTCTTCGAGCACCTGGCAATTGAAGCCGGGGTCGAGCTGAGAGAGCTTGGCCAGCGCTTGTTGCAGGCCGGAACTTCGCGGCGCATCGACGACGGAGGCTTGAGTGATCTCCGCTAGGACCCAATCATACTTGCCGGACGACACGACGGTCTGGCAGTAGGCGCATTCGGTCTTATCAGTCAGCGTTAGCTTGGCGCCACAGCTCGGGCAGTTGCCTTCCATCAAGCCGACTTGCAGGGATTTGGCGGTGACCCGGCGGACGAACGTCCAATATTCGGTGAAGCTGGCGAGTTCGTCTCGTAGGACTTTGCCGTCCGGCCGAGCGTCGAAATCGCGACAAGTTGCCGTGAATTCCACTGTAATGGAGTCATAAAGCGCGTCGCTCGAGAATGCCGCAATCTTCGGTGGCTCGACCTTGAGCCCTTCCGTGCGGTTGGCGAATCCGAGTTTGGCGTTGAAGGCCAAGAGCGCTTTGAAGCGTTCGTGGGTGGCGTCGGAGAGAAAGCCGCGAACCGTCGCCAAGTCTCCGCGGTTCCAAGCGGTCTGGACGGCCACGAAGCCCTTGGTAACCCGGCCCAGGAACTGAGGCTCGGAGAAGTTCGGGTCCTTGGCTCTGAGGGCGGCTTGGTTCTTCGCCGTGTCGACGCGGCTCTGGCGCGGTCCAGACTTTTGCGTCTTGGCGCCGAAAATCGCAGCCTTGATGATCAGGAGCGCGACCAACGCGAAGATGCCGCCAAAGATGAAAACGATCGGGTACGCCCCGGAGCAAACTCCGTGCTCATCGGCGTTGCAACTGCCCGAAGACGAACCGGACGAGTTGTGCCCGCCCGAGGATGAACTATGCGAGCCGCCCGAGCTGTGCCCACCCCCGCCGCCGAAACTGTGGCCGCCTCCGGCGCGTCCGAGCGCCGCCGAGGCGAAGAGCATGGCGAAGACCAAAAACCATCGGCTAAATGCCATCGAAGTTCCTTCCTGAAGGGAGCTCAGGAATCTTCGGTACGGGGCCGGAAAAAGTGACGGTGCGCCGGTTTGGCGAATCGGCAAAGACCGACCGAAAGGCCTAAAGCGTCCGGTCGAGAAAAACTAGATAGTCTTCGCCCATGAGCTCGGATTGGCCCCTGCCGCCGCAATGGGGGCAACCGAGGTCCGGCAATTCCTTGGTGTTCATGACGTCTTTTAGGTGCAGCATGGCGCGGAAGCTTTTCTGGCACGCGGTGCAAGCATAGGGAGCTTCGAAGGTTTCCACCAAGACGCTCGACCCGGCGCCGCGCACCCCTAGCATCGTCGGGATCAGGTTGCACGAGTCGATGAATGCCACGGGGCATTCGACCATCTCGACCAAGTGCCTCGACGCCAAGTCTTTGATCGCCGTAGCCCACTCGCGGCAGCCGATCGAGTTGATGGCGCGGAGGTTGGCTAGATTCAGGATGATGCGCTTGTCTTTGAGTTTGCCGGCTAAGTCCGCCAAGTTCTTGCCGACGCCAGCGACGATGTCGCCGTCCACCGAGACGTAGGTCGCCTGTTCGACGCGGTGCACCGTGAACTTCATGGCAGGACGATCTCGGGCTCTTCGCCCTGGCGATAAAGCACGGCAATGCGGCCGATCGACTGAACCAGCGTCGCGTCGGTGTCGGCCGCCAACTTCTCGCACATCTCGTCGAACTCCGTGCGGTCTTTGGCCGAGAGGCGAACCTTGATCAACTCGTGATCGGCGAGCCCGCGGACAGTCTCTTGAACGAGCATGTCGCAGTACCCGTTCTTGCCCATCTGGACGAGCGGGTTCAAGGCGTGGGCCAGGCTGCGAAGGTAGCGGACTTGTTTGCTGGTCAATTCCATAGAGCCGGATTCATAGAACAGCCGCCCTGGACTGTCAACGACGCTGGCATTGCCAAGACGATAGCCGATTCCTTTCGCGACCGCAGGCACCTCCATCCGCGAAAAGACCGGCCTTTTTGCTTGGCCCGCGGCTGGCCCCGCTATTGCACTGGTTGCCCTGACCAACAGACCCGAGGACTTTCCCATGCTACATGCTGACCGGATCTTGCAGCGCTTCGGCCTCTCGCTCACCGTCGCTACAGTCTTGGCGAGCGTCGGTTGCGGAGCCCAGCCGAAAGCCGCCGTCGACAACGCTTCGGACCTGAATCAGTTGACCGACCAACTAATCGGCTGCGTCGAATACAACAAAGCGCAAAGCGCCCAGAAGCTCGACGGGATGCCGGACGGCTTCATCGCCGTGGACAGCTGGACGCCTCAAACCCTCGGCCGACTCAACAACGCCTTGGCCGGGATCCCGAAGAATTACCTCCAATACCTTTATCAAGTTCATGACCAAAATGGTTTCGACATCTCACGGACCCAGCTCGAAGGCGGCGTCATCGGCGTGACGTTCTTCACGGACCTGCCCGAACGCATCCAAATCGGCAACCAAGGTTTCGCCGCCGACTTTGCCGTCCAGCACGAAGTCGGCCATGCCATCAACGTCAAATTGGACGGCGAAATCGCCAATTTTGACGGAAAAATCAATACTCTTTTCAAACAAGAATCGCAGAACCCGAGACTCCGGAGCTACGCTCGTTCCGCTCCGGCCGAATACTTCGCCGAGTCGTTCAACAACTTCTACTGCGGCAAGCAGTCGAATGCCTTCCTCAAGGCTGAGTTGCCGAAGACTTACGACTTCTTGAAAAAGTCTCTGGAGAAGCCGGTGTTCGAATCCGACGCCGGCTTAGACCCCGCGAGTTTGAGCAAGGACGTCTTCATGGCCTTGGTCGACGCCGCCTCCGCCGACGCCGCGACGCCGGTTGTCGTTTCGCTAGCCGATGGCCTCTCTCGCGCCGCGATCTGCAAAGGCGATTTGGCGACCTGCGTGTCGACGGCCCGCGAAGACATCAAATTCTCCGCCGCGACTGATTTGAAAGTCTCGGGCCGCAAGCTCTTCAAGAGCGGCACCGGTCTCTCTATCACGGACGGTCAGGTCGTGACGCTCCTCGGCTTCGACGCCGCCGGCGCCTTGAAAGCCGCGGAAGGCTACACTCTTCACGCCGCGGGCCAAGTCGCCCAAGCCCAGAAAGTTAACTGACCGACTAGTTCCTAGACGCCGTTTTGAAGTGTAAGTTACTGATAACAGGTAAATTTTAGTTGGCTCGGGTTTTGCTCTAGTAACCGCATAGAACGAATAGCTGGAATTGAACCAGTACAAAGAGGGATCCAGTATGAGCTTCAGGAACGTGTACATGATGCTGACGGTGGCTGGTTTGTCGCTGACTGCTTGTACGAGCGGCCCTCGCGCGGTCCAAGTCGATACGCCGACTGCTCCTGATCACGGCGTCGTTCAAGACCCGAAGAACGGTGCATCCGCCAGCAAAACCGACCACAGTGGCCAAGCCGGCATCAAACTCGACAAGGCCGATTTCGAGAAATATGCACTCGACATCGCCAACCTGACCTACAAGTTCACGTTCCTGACCGTCGTTAAAGAAGACAAGTTGCTCTTCGACGTGGACAACAAGGCGACGTTGATATTCAAGGATCTGCCTTCGGAAACCCCGGGCACGATCACCCTCGAAGTTTCCCAAGCTGGAAAACTGGTGATGCGCGGCACCGCCGACGCGACCCTGAAAAAGGGTGAGAACACGAAGGTTCAGCTGAAGCTGTCTGTCGTCGACCCGAACGCGGGCGGCAACGGTTCGGGCAACAGCAACACCACCGACCTGACGATCGACGTGACCCTCGACAACAACACCGGCGGCAACCCGCCGCCTCCTACGACGACGAATCCGCCTCCTCCCACGACGACGAATCCGCCTCCCCCGACGACGACGACTCCGCCCCCGACGACCACGGTCGATCCGATCGCCAGCTGGGACGGCAAGTCGAACCTCGGCAACTCACGTTGGACGATCGTTCCGGTCTCGACGCCCTGAGTTTCAAAGTTAGTTCTACTGCGAACGCGGCCCTGGGGCCGCGTTTTTTGTCGGCCGACCGATCGGTTCGTTGGCGGCACGGGTAAATTTCAGGAAGCACTGGCAGTCCATCAGGTCGGTTTCGGACAGTCTGGCGATTTTCAGCAGAATGAACAGGTCAACGTTGGGACGGAAGATCGTGGCGCTCTTGCCTCGGAAAACCTCGACCAGGGAGTTCTCCCAGTTCGGGATCTTATGCAGAAAGAACGCGCCCGCTTGATTGCGACCTAGCCGGCGGTCTTGCCCTCGGCGAGGTCTGCTGCGTCACTAAGGCCGGTCAGGGCTGATTTTTCGACACACTTTGAGCTCTAAGAACAAGAAAGAAGGCGGGCCAGTGGTCGCGGGGGATCAATACAACATAGTGGTTGCTCCAAACAGCCGGCCACCAGCCGACGCCAAAACGACGGCCGCCGGGGAACCTTCGACTCCCGCCTCCGTCAAAGCTCACTACGGTGATCTCAACAACCAGGAGAAGTCGGCCTTTCGCGCCAAGCGCATGGAAAGCATGATGCGCAATCGCAAAATGATCGCGATGGCGCAGGCGGGCGCGCGCGACGAGCGGGCGTGCATGGCTGGCGACAAGAAAGCGTGCAGCCGGTTCGAAGAGCCCCATTCCGAGCGGCGCCAAGCCTTGGCCGTCGCCCAGGTCAAACTGGCGAAGTCGTGCGGTACTGCCCAAATCGACGCGTGCATTCATCTCGGCGACCTTGAACTGCTCCTTGCGGCCGATGACAAAGCAGAGGATTGGTACAAGAAGGCCAAGGCATTTGCATCGGCCACGTCCGCGCGGTGCGAGGCAGGCAAGGAACCTCACGCGGGAGTTTGCAGCGACACTGAGAAGACCCTGGCGAAGATTCGCAACCGCGAGCAGAAGGTCGGCGCGGCCAACGAACCCGTTAAGACAAAGTGAGCCGTTGTGCAGGTGGACGTGGCCGTCGACGCTCAAGTCCACGGTGGGGATCAGGATCACACAAAATCCTCATCCCTCCCTATCTGTGGTCTGCAGCGGCCGGCCGGCCCGGGCGACCACGGAGACAGGGAGGGAGGGAGACGGGGAGCGGAAGTGCGAAGTTACACAAAATCACGTGAAACTGTTGCGCCCTCCTAGAGATGCGCCAAGTCGCTGGAGCCCATCTCGACCTTGGCGCTCGGGAAATACTCCTTCCAGCGCAGGTCAACAGTCTTCGCCGTCCGTTCATCGCAGAAGAGTTCTTTGGGATACCAAGGCTTCATCCTGGCATCGAGCAAGATCGGCCCTTGGAAGTTGATCTTGTTGCGCACCACAGTGGTCAGCGCGGCATGAAGGTCGGCTGCCGGCTCGAAGCGCGTGAACGCCGTCCAGAGGAACGACGTATCCGAACGGGTCGCCTTGTCCGCATCGTCGACGGCGACGAGCAGCGGCCAATCGGCGAAGACGGGGAGGGCGGCGAGCTTTTGCACGACGTCCTTGTTTTCCGTGTAGCCGGGTACCTCAAGGACCAGACAACCCGGGGAGTAGACCTTGATCTTCTTGACCGGGCCTAAGCCCTCACCGCGGAATTCCTGCGGCAATTTCCGCTTGGCCTCGCCGAGGCCCAAAAGTACGCCTTTGCTGCCCTTGTTCACTTCCGGTCCCGTATAGTCCAGCGTGTCCATGGCGATGTCCGACAAGACGAACAAGTCCCTCCGGCAGTCCGCTCGCTCCAAAACATGCGTCAGGACTTTCCGGAAGTCTCGCAGGTCCATCGGCTTGTCGATGCCGAGCAGGAACTTCGTCAACGCCAGCTGGCCCTCGCCGAGGATCCTGAACACCGATGTCATCGACTCGCGGCCAAAGCGTTCTTTCAACACCGCGGCAGCCAGCGAATGGTAGCCCGTTTCTCCGTAGCTCCACAGATCAGTAACCGACGGCATGACTTTCGGGATGAGCGGCAAGAGCAGCTCTTGCAAGTAGTCGCCGAGGAAGAAGTCCTCTTGGCGCGGCTTGCCCACGACCGTAGCCGGGAAAATCGCTCCCTTGCGGTGATAGATCGTCTTCGGCCGGAACACGGGGTAGTCGTGCTTTAGCGAGTAGTAGCCGTAGTGGTCGCCGAACGGCCCTTCCGGCCGTCGCACTTTGGGCGGCGCCTCGCCGACCAGGCAAAATTCCGCTTCGCCGATCGGATCCGGCCAGCCGCCCTCGAGCTTGCCCCTGCCAAGGCGCTCGCCGAGAAGTAGCGACGCGAGCAGCGTTTCCGGAAGGTTTTCCGGCAACGGCGCGATTGCCGCCAGTACCAAGGCCGGCGGCCCGCCGAGATAAATGTTCACTTTCAGTGGCCGATTCGCCTGTTCCGCTTCGTAAAGGTGGTAGCCGCCGCCCTTGCCGATCTGGAAATGCAGGCCCGTTTCCTTGGCATCGTGAATCTGGACCCGGTACATGCCGAGGTTGTCGGGCTTGCCGCTGCTCCCGAGCGTGTGCACGAGGGGGAGCGTCAGAAACGGCCCGCCGTCCTCTTCCCAGCTGGTGATCGCCGGCAGCGCCGTCGGGTCGGCATTCGCGATTTGCTCGGCGAACACTGGCGGCTTGCCGGTCTTCTTGAAGCCGATGCGCAAGAGCTCGCGGCCTAGGGACCGCTGGTGCCAGAGCTTACCCATGGTCGGCGGCATCAGCTCATCCGGGATCTCCGAGACGCGGCGGACCAAGGCCTTCGGGCGCTCGCCGAAAGCTAGGTCGACGCGCGCCTTGGTCCCGAAGAGGTTGGTGACGACGGGAAAGCTCTTGCCCTTGACGTTGGTGAAAAGCAAGGCCGGCCCCCCGGCGGCGATGACGCGCCGGTGGATCTCCGCGATCTCCAGATGGGGGTCCACTGGCGCGGAGATCTCGACGACCTCGTCCCTAGTCCTGAGGGCATTGATGTAAGAGGACAAATTGCGGAAGATCATCGGCTGCCTTCTCAAGACTTTTCGTCGCAAGACCAACGCGTGTCAAAAGTCTTTACACCGCTCGGGCCTAGCCAAACAACGATTTTCCCCTTAGGCGTCGCGGCTTTCCCCGAAATGACCCCTTGGCCCGGGGCTTGCTCAATGGCGGGAGGACCGCAGGGCCAAAGCCCCGGATCACTCTTTCTAGTGTTTTGCTGTTGTTGTTGCTGTCTGCCCGAATCCTCGGGCCCTTGCTGTGGAAATTGCGATGGGAAAGAAGTCCAGAAATCAGAAGGAAAAGTTCCGTAGTGCGATGGAGTCCCTCAAGGGCTTCGGCAACGACGGTCGAGACACTCTGTCCCGCCTCGCGACGACGGTGAAAGCCGACGCCCCGACGCTGATCCTCGGACAGAACCTGGCTCCCGGCGGTACGCAACGCAACGACGGTTATGCGTCACCCTTCGCCTCGCCCGCCCCCAAGAGCCGGATCAGCCGGACCCTCTCCCGCCTAACGCCCTTCAAGCGTTCCCCCGTCAAATCGTGGAACGACAGGAAAGCGGCCAAGAAACTCAAGAAGCTCGCCAAACAAATGGCTACCAAAGGGAATAACATGAATAAGATTCGTCGTTCGCGCCTACCCCTCGTCGTGGCGCTCGTCGTCGTCGCCTTCGGCTTCGCCGGTTACTACACCTACCGCAGCGTCTCGGTGCCGAAAGTGCACGTGACCAAGTACCTCGACTACAAAAAATGGTTGAACACGACCAGCGGCAAAGCCAAGCCGAGTCAGCACCAAGTCGCCTCGCACAAGCACGGCACGAAAGTGCGCCACGCTTCGCTCCGCCGCCATCATTCGGGCAAGGTCGCTCACCACGGCAAGAAGCATGGCCACGCGAAACTCGCTAGCGGCCCGAAGTCGCACAAGTCGCACCTCGCCAAACTCAACAAGAAGCACTCGGGTCACACCAAGCTGGCCAAGGGCAAGAAAGCCAAGAAGAAGAAGATCAAGAGCGCGACCTACCATCCTGCAGACTGAGTTTGGTCCTAAGCCCAAGATCCTGCCTCTTTCTTAGTTCATTCGACCATCTAGAGCCGAGCTGGCAAGCAGTTGCCAGGCTCGGCTTATGACTTTTTCAAATTTTTTATTATAGAAATCCAACTGCCTTCCGATCACACTCCCGTGGACAGAGTCTTGGGAGAATTCCTGATGCGTATTCGGATGCTCGCCCTGTTGATGTCGACGATGCTACTGCCTAGCGCCGCTTGGGCGGTTGGCGGCTCGAAACCCGCGCCCGCGAAGGCATCGAGCGGCAAAGGCGCCGCGCCCGCAGCCTCCGGCAAAGCGGGCGGCAAAGCGGGCGGCAAAGCCGCGGAGCCGGAAGAAACCGACTTCCCCCTCGAACCGGAAGAACCGGCGGTCGTCAAGGAATTCACCCGCGGCGAAATTCAGGCGATCTGCAAGAGATACACGGGCCAACTCATCGCATATTACGGCGACGTCTATAAGGTCGAGGGCTGCAGCCGCCGTCCGATCGTCAACAACAAGACCGTCTACCAGCTCCAGCGCGACGGCCAAAAGGTCTTGGACGTTTCGGGCGACGTCATCGCCGCACTGCCCGAGGGCGACGCCTTGGACTTCGCCCAATCAAAATGGCAAGCGCGCACCTGCAAGCAACTCGAAGGCCAGTACGTGACCTTCTCCAACGTCGACGTCTATTTCGTCGAACATTGCCGGAAACGCATCTTCCCCGACTGGGAAACGTACATCCGTCACCGGGAAAAGCGTGGAGACAAAAAGGGCGAAATTTTGGCGCTGAGCTGGGTCGAGTTTGATCAGCTGAGAGCGGGCCAGGACGTCCCGTCCGTGATCGACGACATGTTCAAGAAGCTTTTGACCGGCGAAGCGGGCGTCGACGTCATTCCCGTCGACGAGGCGTGCGAAGGCATCGAGGGCAAGATCGTTTCGTATTACGCCCGGCTCTACAAAGTCGAACATTGCCGCAAGCGTGAGATCCTCGACACCGAGCTCTACGTCAAGAAGACGGGCATCGGGAACATCAAGCTCATCGAGCTGAGATCCGAGCAGTGGCTGTCTTTGCCGAACGGCAAGCCGATCGACGAGAAGCCGGCGAAGCCCGTGAAGCCAGACACCACAGCGAAGCGTTAGGGCGCGTTCACGCTCTTTGGATAGAGCACGCTGCCGCTGGCGACGAGGTGCACCGATTGCTTGCCGACCGCGGCGTCGAATAGCAGCATCCATTGCTTCATGTCTTCGTTGGCGCAGTGGTTACCTTCGCCCTGGACGACGAGGACCGCGGGCCGCGCGGTAGCGCCGAGGGCGACTAGCAGGCCGCCAGAGGGTTGGACCCAGCCATGAATCGTCAGGTCCTTGATCAGGCAATTGCCGCCACCGCAGGTATTCTTGCTCATGAATGACGAATCGGTCACCAAAGTCTCGACCGTTTCTGGCCGAAACTCGAGAAAGTCGCCGTAGAC
>JAYWBY010000425.1:0-4387 GCA_043781115.1 Pseudomonadota bacterium | reverse complement strand
GTGAAGCAGGTTTCACCCTTGTCGTTCTTGGCGTCCGTACAAAAGTCGGCGAGGCCGAGTTTGGTTTCTTCGTCGAGGGGCTCGTCGGCTTTCGGCGCGGCGCAATTCGCGCCGGTGGTGCAGGCGGCGGGGTCGCTCGCTGGGTCGGCGGCTTTGGCCGGCGTCGTGGCGGTGGCGCTCGAGTCCTTTTTGTCGTCTTTCTTGGCGGCGAGATTCTGCACCGCGGAGCACGACAGGGTCATGCTGAAAGTGGCGAGCAAAACCGAAAGTTTGACGAAGGACATGGCCGATGCCTCCAAGGGAGGAGTGATGAGTACTCATCGGCTATCGCTGGGGAAAATCTGAGAAATTATTGAATCGTCAAATAAGCTCAGCTCTTTCAGTGTGATAAGGCACGAAATCGGCCGCTTTTTCAGAAAATAGACGACGACGAGGCCGGCGCCTCCGGGACGTCGGGTGCACCGGCAAGGCCGCTGCCTGCTACTGCACGCAGGCGCCAGACCATCTATCCGCAGATGAAGCTGCTGAAGAAGACCCGCATCGGCAGGCTACCGGCCTTGTCGTGGCATCAACCCGACGCGCGTCCAGTCTCAGGAGATTTCCCTTGACGCTCAACGGGACGCCGCAGCGGCAAAGGGCACGAATCCTGCAAAATCTGCGACCAAGCGCGGCGAAAACGGCGCCCTGACGCCCAAGGCCGCGAAGCTGAAACGCCGCGCGTACACCAGCCGAATCGCCCTTTGCCGTGGGCACCTCGCCGAAGGCGAGGCCAGGCGTCTTGCCGCCGAGGTGAGGGGTGTTGATGCCGCTTCATCGCAAAGCGGCTCCCGACCGGAAAGGCCTAGCGCGTATGCCCCGGACCTTATCGGCTTCGCCTCATTTCAATAGCCTTGGCAGGAGAGCGTGAACGGCACCGCCGCGGCCGCCGGAGTTCCCGTGATCGTCCAGACCTTGGCAGAGAGACCGGTGCCCGAAGCGTTGTAAATCATGCAGGAAAAGGCTGCGGTACCCGAAGCCGGTGCTGCCGAACAAGTGCAGGCCGCACCACCTGTAAAGAAGCCGCTCGCGAACGGGATGCTGCAGTCCCCACTGCCACCCGAGGTTGTGCCTAACCACGAGCCACCGAATGTGGTCGCCGCGCAGGAGGCGTCGAATTTCGCGGAAACCGTCTTAGGACCCGTTTCCATCGAGTTCAGTAACGTCCAGTTCGTACCATCTGAGATAAACGTCAAAGTGCTTTTTGCACCAAGGGACCGAGACACGACGCCATCAACGTTGCCTGCCGTCGCAGTGATGTTTAGAGTGAACGCGCCGTTATCGACCCTCTTGATCGCAATGATCCGGTTGGTGCTAGAACTGGCAGCCGGCAACGTTATCGTTGAGTTCGCCGTAACATTGAAAAGGATAATGCTGTCGTTGCCGCTGACACCGTAACTAGCCGAGCTCGTCGATGTCGCCGAATGAGAGATGGAGCTGAAAGTTGTCATTGCACCATATACTTGCAGTGCGGCACTTGCTTGCAGTGCACCGCCGACGGTGGTCGTTCCCGTAAGGGAAGTCGAGCCTTGAACCGTGAAAGTGGCCGAAGGAATAGTCGTGCCGATGCCCACGTTGCCGCTAGAGTCGATCGTCATTCGAGGTAGGTTAGCCGTGGCGTCTACAAATTGAAGTTTGCCTGCGCCCGCGCTAGCGCTCTGGCCATTACTGGCAATAATCCAGTTGCGACCGCCCGTAGATGTGTTGCCAAGGTACAGTCCGGTTTCCGAGGTGCTGGTGCTCTTAATCGTCAGACTGTGGGAGGGCGCGTTGGTACCGATGCCAAGGAATCCGTTTGAGTTGTCCCAGGAAAGCATGCTCACGCCGCTGCCGCTCGTTGTCGTGATCGCCGAAGCTGACGTGGCATAAGAAAGTTGGCCAGACGTAAGTCCGGAAAGGCTGCCCGCAGCCCCTGTCGGACCTGCGCCACCCGTCGGGCCGACGGCGCCGTTGTTGCCGTTGTTACCTGTTGGACCGATGGAGCCGGCTGCGCCAGTGGGTCCAATGCCACCCGCTGCACCGGCTGCGCCGGTCGCTCCGTCATTGCCGTTGCTGCCGTTGCTGCCGTTGCTGCCGGCTGCGCCGGTCGGACCCATTGCGCCGTTGCTGCCGTTGCTGCCGTTACTGCCGTTACTGCCGGCTGCGCCGGTCGGTCCGACGGCGCCGTTGCTGCCGTTGGTACCGTTGGTACCGTTGCTGCCACCTGCACCTGTTGGACCGATGGAGCCGGCTCCGCCAGTAGGGCCAATGCTACCGGCTGCTCCGGCTGCTCCGGCTGCTCCGGCTGCTCCGGTCGCTCCGTCATTGCCGTTGCTTCCGTTGCTACCATTAGTGCCAGCTGGGCCGGTGGGACCTGCGGAGCCGGTTGCGCCAGTGGGTCCATTGCTACCGGCTGAACCGGTAGGGCCGACTGCGCCGGCCGCGCCGGTCGCGCCGCCGGTGCCATTGCTGCCGTTGCTCCCCGCCGGACCCGTGGGACCCGTCGTACCGTTAGGTCCGGTCGGGCCAGTGCCCCCGTTGGAACCGTTGGATCCCGCCGCGCCGGTGGCGCCAGTGACGCCCACGGGGCCAGTCGGACCGAAGGTCGCCGCGGCCGGGGCCCAGACCGAGCCGTTGTAAACAAGTACTTGATTTGTCGTCGGTGCCGTCGCAGAAACGGCGATGCCTTTGATTTTGTCGACGCTCGTCGCGGCTTGCGATCCGGAGAGATCACCCGAGAAGGAGCCGACCAAGCCGGCCGCCCCAGTCGGTCCCACTAAGCCGGCGTTGCCCGTCGGTCCAACTGGCCCGGTCGCGCCGTTAGCGCCAGCCGCGCCGGTGGCTCCGACCGCGCCGTTGATGCCAACCGCGCCGGTGGCTCCGGCCGTTCCGGCCACGCCCGTCGGTCCTTGCGTGCCGCTGGTTCCGGAGGACCCTGCGGGTCCGGTAGGTCCCGCCACGCCGTTTTTCAAGGCAAGGCGGCCGGTCGAATTGAATTCAAGGGTCGTGCCGTCGACTGGGACTTTCAAGGCGTAGGGGACGGCGGTCATCATTTGCCGGGCGTAGGTTTTCGCGTGAGTTTTGTCGGTGATTTCGATCCAGGTCGCTTTGTCGTTGAAAACGAGCTGCATTTCTTCAGGGGCGAGCTCGGTGATGTCGATTTGAAAGACGCCGTCTTCTAACGTAACCGAATCCTTGACGATCGGGCTGACGCCGATGGGAGAGCCGCCCGATGCAGCGTTGAAGAATTTGATTTCGAGGGACACTGGTCCTGTCTCGGCTTGGTCGCTGGCGTTCGCCAAGCGTCCGCCGTAGCTGAAGCTGAACGGTCCGGCTCCGCCCGCGAAGAGCGGCGAGGTCACGAGCAAGAGGCTCAAAAGAGCAGCAGGAATTAGGGCATTCTTCATGGCTCGTTCACCCCTTGCGAAATCTTGACGACTTTTCCGGTGGTCAGAGTCGAATCGGCATTGGCTTTCGCCTTCGCCGGTCTAAACGTATGGAGCCAGCCGGCGAAGCCATCGGCCTTGGCGCTGTCCGTCCCGAATGTCGCCGGCGCGAAGCCTTTGACGAAGTACATTTTCTTCACTGTCTTGACGACGGGCTTCGAGACGATCTCTTTCGCCTCGGTGACGGGCTTGGCGGTTAAAACAGCCTGGAATGTGCCGAAATACTGGGTGGCGAAGCGCGCGAAGCCGCCTTTGACATCGAGCTTGTCGCGGGTGATGAAGCCGGTGAAGTCGCCGCCGTCGCCGACCTTCTTGATCTTGTAGATGACGAGTAGGGTGGTGAACGGGTCGTCCAAGTGCAGGCCGGCGGCATCAGGTATGGGGATCTGCAGCGTGAACGGCTGCGAGGCATCCATGATCGACGTCGAACTCAAGACGACGGAAGGCGCCGACGACGTGATCGTCGTGCCGAGGGCCAAGTCTTGCGCGGTGGTGTCGGTGGCAATCTGTTCGCCGGGGCCGAGAGCGATTTCGGTGTCGATGGCGAGGGTGCCGGGAGGGAATTCGACCTGCGAGCCAGCGATCGCGCTCGTCGACGCGGCAAGCATGACCTGTGTCGAAGTCGAGGCGGCATTGAAGCTACCGGTGACGAGGCCGTTCGTCTCGATGGATTGAATGATGACGGGCGCCGCTTCGCTGGGCTTGGCGGTTTCGGGTTTTGGTTCCGACGCTCCCTGCTTCAGGAAGCCTGGGCCCTTCGTGCAAGACGAGAGGGCCAGTGCCGCGAGGGCGAGGCACGAAAGGGCTCTGATAGTAGTAGTTAATTTGTCCATGAGTTGCTTTCGGCAACCCCGTACAAATCTTAACAAATATCATTAAAAATTAATAAAATTAGTATGTTCTAACTGTTAGAGGCGCTGTTGCAC
>JAYWBY010000424.1:0-4388 GCA_043781115.1 Pseudomonadota bacterium | reverse complement strand
CGATACGCTGCGGCACGGGCGGCGGCGGATCTTTGAAGTCGCTGTAGTTGCCTGAGTACCCGAGGTCCTCTACCAGCAAACCGAAGCGCCAAGCCGGCGCCGGTTTCCAGATACCGCCGACGTTCCAACCGATTTGAAAACCCTCGCGCTTGGCGAAGAGGTCGGTCAACTGGAAGTTGTCGGTCTGGATGAAGTCGAGCAAATCGGCGAACTCGATGTCGCCGGTGTAGAGCGACCGGTGCGCCGGCCGGAGCGTTAGCCCCAAATTGAAGTCCTTGCCGAGCGGCATCGAGAACGCGAAGTTGACGCCGACCAGGCTGTCGGAGCGAAAAATGACTTCGGGAGTCGTCGGCACGCGCATGTCGACGTAGTTCGCAGTCGAGGCGAAGGGCGACATCTCGAAGTTCAGGATGCGCAGCGACACCGGGCTGATTTGGCCCCGGGCGTATTGCCGCTTGCCGAATTTGTCGCTGAATTCCTGCAAGAGCGCCACGGCGGACGAGTCGTCCTTTTGAACGAAGTCGAAGACGGTGTTGAACGTGTCGATGGAGTTGTCGCCGACGATCGCGTCGAACTGCAACCAACGCACTTGAAATTTGATGTTCGCTTCCGAGATCGTAGCCGGGTTGGCGCGCGTGGCTTCGTCGGAATCGTAAGCGGCGACGAAGGTGTTGCCGCGGCCGAGAAAGCGGCTCGACTCGAGCACGCGTTGCTGTTCTTCGGCCCGCCCTGGGCTTGGACAAAGGCCGATCAGCGTCAGGAATGCCAAGGTATAGCGCAAGTTCCGCCCGCCTTTGACGTGCTTGAGGGTCGCGACGAGGAGCCTCGCGATTCGTCTCCGTGTTTAATTCGGCTTATAATGAAGTATACAACCACTCTCCACGCCTGGCCAATTTCCTTCCCGCCTTAAGCCACTGAATTCCTTACCGTTGAAAACGAAATATCAAGCAATTCACGGGTTTTGGCGATAGAGCCCTGGTGAACATGACGCGACCAAACAGCTTAATTATCAGTCTCGCCTTCGCTGTCTTGTCGGTGGCGGCCCCTGCTGCGTTCGCGGAAGAAATCCCGGAAGTGTTTACGGGCGTCCGGCCGATCGGCATGGGCGACGCCTATACGGCCGTCGCCAACGACGAGAATTCGATCTGGACGAACCCGGCCGGCATCTCGCGGTCGCGCAAGGCGCGGTCGCGGTCGACGTTCAACGTCTCGAAGTTCCCGAACATCATCATCGGCGCCAACTCCGAGAGCCGCGCCTTCTACCAAGGCTTCAAAGGCTCCCAAGATAAGAGCGTCGAAGCCGTCCTCGACACCACGTCAAACCTCGGCGACAAGCCGTTTTGGGCCCGCGCCGCGATTTATCCCGTCGCCTTGTTCGACTTGAGCCGCGATACGCCGATGGCGTTCGGCCTCTACTCGAACACGACGGTGAAGGCCGTGATCCCGAAGGACACCCCGGACGTGGCGCGCGTCGAAGCGATCTCCGACGTCGGCTCGACCTTGACGTTCGGGATCACCGACGACTCGAACCGCTTCAACATCGGCCTGACGGCCCGGCCGGTGTTGCGCTACGCCTACGAGGACCGCATTCCCTCCGAGGACCTGCTCAACAAGGGCCAAATGCGCACTCGTTTGAAAGACGACGCCAACAAGTCGCAAGGCCTCGGGGCCGACTTCGGGATGATGTATACGGTCGCCGACTTTTGGTATCCGACGATCGGCGTCGCGGCGCTCAACCTGCCGACCGGTTGCCGCAAGGACTATCTGAATCCGTTCACCGAGAAGCTCGAAACGGTTTGCGGCACGACCTACACCGGCAAGTTCGCCAACGAGGACGCGCTGTCGACGATCGACCCTACCGACCTCCGCGTCGGCATGTCGATCACGCCCCGCCTCGGCCGGAAGACCAACCTCCGGTTTGCCGTGGACGTCCACCATATTCCGCTCGGGACGGGTACGCAGACCTACGGCTTACAAGGCATCGAACCCCAGAAGTTGGTGCACGCCGGCTTGGAGCTCTTCTTCGGCAACCCTCTCTTGATCTCGCCGTTCTCGGTCCGAGCCGGCTACAGCCAAGGCTTCTACACGGCCGGCGCCTCGCTGAACTTGGGCTTCATCGACCTCGAATTCGCGACCTATGGCGTCGACGTTTCCAGCACCGTAAAGCCCGTGGAAGACCGGCGCTATCTCGGCGCCGTGTCGATGGACTTCTAAGCATCGCCCGCGTTCTAACCCTTGCCCGGCCAGCTCCAGCTGGTATTATTCGTCCTATGACTCACCAAAGATCCAGCGTCTTTCGCGGCGCTCATCGGGAGAATTCATGAAACGCCCCGTCCTCGTCCTTCTCGCGCTGGCGCTTTACGCTTGCGCCACGACCGGCGGTAATCAAGCCAGGCAAAATCAATCGCTCTCCGACAAGGGTCAGGAGAAACCGGGAGCCAAAATCGCGGTCGTGACGCCTCCTCCTGCAACCGGTCAAGAGACCGCCTTGCCGAGCCCGACACTCGGCAAACACATCGAAGAGCCGCCGGTGCCGACGGAAGCGGCGCAGCTCGCCTTCGTCAAGAAGCACGGCTCGCCGTCGTCGACCTTCACCGAACAAGACCGCCAGTTCGTCCGCGAGCTCCCGGCGTCGCCGGTTGCCGGCTCGGTTACGGAAGCGGCTTTGGCGCTTGGTCTGATCAAAATCACGCTGAATCCGGCCGCCGGCGACCTGCCGACGTTCCAAGAAGCGGACCTCGCGAAAGCGCCGGCCGCCGCTCCGGCGCCCGGCGCCGCCCCAGGTGCTGCCGCGCCCGCCCCGGCCGTCGCAGAAGTCGCTAAGAACAAGACTCCCTCGCTCGAGCAGCTTTGCAAGGACCACAACTTGAACCTACCCGACGCGCTCGTCGAGAACCCGCTCCTCGGGAGCTACGGCATCGCCAAACAAGTCCATATGGCTTTGCCCGTCGGCGCCAATAGCGCTGAATTCAAGAACGAAATTCTCGTGGCTGTGAAACGCCAAGCTAGTCTCTGGCAAGAATTCTCGACCTCGCTCAATGCGCCAGGCGAGGAGACTTTGCCCGTCGCCGCTGCCGCCACGACGCCGAAGGCGGAAGACCTGCCACCGAGCGCCGCGGATTTAGCGGGCGGCGACGCCGCTTTGGGCGACGCGCAAACGCTGGCCGATAGGGGCAACTATCAAGCCGCGATCAGGAAGGCATCGGCGGTGCCGACGACGAGCCCCATGCACCCGATGGCCCAAGAGAAGATCAAGGAGTTCAGCAACCTCGCGGTGCAAGAGCTGAGGAAGAAGGCCGCCTCCGCGTTCCAAAGCGCGATGCCCGTGACGGAAGCGAAGACGCGCGCCGGCTACTTGAAACAAGCGAAGACGTTCTTGGAAGAAGCGATCAAGAATTATCCCGACGCAACACAGTTGCCGACGGTGCGCGACAACTTGCGCGTCATCAGCCGCGACCTGGAGAAGCTCGAAACCGAACAAGGGGGCTGATGCGTGGCGGGCGAACTCCCAGCGGAGAGTCTCGCGAGTTGTCCCTGGGGCGACTATGCGCCGGCGACCGTGCACTTTTGCGAACGCCGCCTTTGCGCATGGGTCGTCGAGCCGTCGAACGGTTGGTCGAACCTCGCCTTCATTGTCGCCGGCTTGGTCGTCCTCTGGCTGCAGCGGAAGGAGCTCAAGACTGTACTGACTACGGTCGGCGTTTCCTCCCTATTGGTAGGCATTGGATCTTTCGGGCTACACGGTACCGGCACGCTCGTCGGCGAAATCCTCGACGTATCCGCGATGTACCTGATCAGCGGCCTCTTCATCGCCTTCAACATCAAACGTCTCTGGAATTGGCCCGACGGGAAGATCCTCGCGTTCTACGTCGCGCTTTGTGCCGTATCGATCGCGCAGTTAATAGCGTTGCATTACAACGGCATCGTCATGTTCGCGCTTCAAGTCACCGTCGCCGGCCTGATGGAAATTCGGTTGTTCCGGAAAAAGCGCGGCGCCACGCGCTATCTCTACTTGAACCTGCTTTGCGGTTTCTTCGTCGCCGCTTTCACCGTCTGGGCGCTCGACATCACCGGCACGGTTTGCGACCCAGACAATCACGTCTTCACCGGTCATGCCTTCTGGCACACGGCGAACGCGTTTTGCCTGGTGTTCTTCTACCTATATCACCAGCAATTCGTTACTCGGCCGTCTCAGCCTCAGCTTCCACGTCGACCATGACCGCATTGCGGGGACGGCTGGTAGCGACGGCGACGCCGAATTCCATGCCTTCCAGCGACACCTTGGTCACGCCGGGGAAGTTCTTGTCGAGGTAAGAGATCGCTTCGTCCGGCGTCGTGAACGTCGGCCAGCGATTCGAGAAGTCGTAGGACTGAAGAATCTTCTTCGG